>JALOTI010000092.1 GCA_025457985.1 Leptospira sp. | reverse complement strand
GAAGCTGTTTTTAGGAGAGGAGACAGTCGTTTATTCCCTTGCAGACTCTTCCTGTGGTGGGCACAGGGAGACATAATTTGGCCCAAAACCAGCGATTTTCCGCAAGGATTCGGGCTTTCTTCTAACGTTTCTGTTGGGACTTTTTTGCCGAACTTACGCGAGTTTTTGGGCTTGGATTGGCAGTTTTGGATTTAGACTTTGATGCAGGCTTTCGCGTCTGTTTCGATTTTCCCACTGTTTCATTCGAGAGGCTTGAGCCAGATTCGAGGCCAGAGGAAAGATCCGCTGGGAGCCGACCATTGCGTTTGACCATGTAGATAAAATGTCGGACGTATTGCGTATATGGCTCAGGGATGAGCTTCGGGTCAAAGTTTTTTGGATCGAGTAGGAGCTGGTTGACTGTCGCAATCGGAAGATCATCCTTGCTGGTTGCCATAAGAATTTCCAATCGTTTGCAGATCTCATTGTCATTGACTTCGACTGAGAGCTTTCGCATGGCATTGAGAAACTTCTGGAAGGCAAGTCGCTTCGGTTGGGACATATCCCCAGGAAACCAAAAAGACCTGGTACGGCAACCGATTTTACAAGGGAATCGTTCCCTTTCCCCATTCCTTTTATGAGTTCCCTCTGCGATGGAAGTGAGGGCATTGCGACCATTCCAAGAGTGATTGGTTCTAAATTGGCTTTGTTCCTAACTTCAATTTCTCCGACGTTCCAATCGGGAAGGGACATTTCTTCCATGGAAGTCCAGGCAGATCCATAGGCGAGGTTACTCTCGCAAGGAAATTCGGAGGAGCTCAATTCCTCTTCTGTATAAACAATTTCCAAAACCAATCCATCAGAGTTTACCACCACAGGATTCAAGAGTGGGGTCTCTGGAATCACAACAGCTTCCGAGGGAATTTCATCTGCATAAAGCGATTGATTCGGCAGGGATGGAAGTGCTATGAATCCCCCCAAGGCGAAACAGGCGGCTAGCAAGTTTTGTGCCAAAAATTTGTAAGTTTTCCCGAAATTCATAGCTTTATAGCTTAATTTTAGTCAAATTCAGGAAAAATAAAGCTTTTTTTAGCGATTTTTGGAAATTATTTCCTGTAGATCATGGCTCTCGTCCTAAGCTTCCATTCCCAAAGGACGATCTCTTTTTCAATCTCGGTTGCTGATTCCTGCTCTTTTGCTAACAGAGCATAGATCATATGTGTTGTGTCTTTAGGAAAGCCCTTGTCCAATTCACGTTCAAAATCTTCTATCCTGAATTCCAAAATTAGGACAGCCAACCGAAACGCCTCATTCATTGCCAGTAAGGTATTTTTTGCTGTCTCCAGTTCCGGTTTCGCATATTCGTTTTTGATCATCACATCCAAAAATGTCCGGATAAACATCACATCCTCAGATGATAGGTGGAAATCTAAAAGCAGTTGGCGGACCTTATCGAATTCCAAATTGCGCAAATGAATCCTAGCCAAAAAGACAGGATTTTCACTATGCGTATTTAAGTTTTGGTTTTTTGCAACGTCCGTAGCCCGCACTTTGTCATAATCTACAACGCCCTTCACGGCGCTCCCACCTGTCTTGGGAGATTGGGATTCGGCAGAGGTGTTGATCCTTTTTTTGATCACGAGTATATTCATACTTGGATACCGAATTTTGAAGGAGACCATATCGGAACGAGGAATCTCTTCGTCTACGACCAAAAACTGAGCCTGCTCTCCATTTTCCCATGCAGCCATCAAATCTTCTTTATTTTTGTAGTGGTAAATGATTACGGGTAGGACGTCACTTTGGCTACCTGTCCCTAGGTAGATAGTTTTGATTTCATTGGAAAGTCCGTGCTGGTAGGGAATAACCATCTTGCCTGCCTTCACGTTGACAAACGAAAGTTCTCCCAAATGGAAATGGGAAACATCAAAATCCTCACCAAAAAAACCCACTTTAGGAACGTTAACGACGATTGAATTATTTTTAGCACCCTTCGGTACTTCGGGTCCATTTTCCGTAAAAACAACGTAGGTAAACTTGGAAAGTCGAACTTTCACCAAAAACCCAGCTGGGGTCTTTCGCTCTTCGTAGACGGCATCTTCCATGATTAGATAAGTCCTAGCTGTTTCATTTTGTATTGGAGAGAGCCTCTTGAAATACCCAGTGCTTTTGCCATTCGAATTTGATTGTTCGAAAAGATGCGCATGGCAAGGAGGATCTTCTGCCTTTCTAGAGCCTGTATCCCCCGCCGCAAGTCTAAATCTTCCAGTTCCGGCACTTCTAAATCCAGCTTGGAATTTCCAAAACCCAATTCCCCCTTCTGGATTTCCGATCCCCGACAGACCAAAATAGCAGATAAAATTGCATTCTTCAGTTCTGAAAAATGTTCCTGGTATTGGTTTTCCAGAAGGAATTCTTTTGCATCGGTGGATAGCGATAGTCCCCATCTATTTTGGGATTCCTTCAGTTCTGAAAAAAGCAGGTCAATCTGCGTAGAAAGAACATCCCGAGGAAGAAGATTCAAACCAGGCAAGTAGATCGGATTTTTTTGGAGAAGCCTTTCAAAATCCGGCAGAGTTTCCTTGGCGGCCCCATTCTCGTCCGTGAAAACGACTCGCCCCTTAAATTCAGACCCAGAAAACCAGGACCACAAGATTTGCTTTTGGCCCAAATTCAAATCCCGGATTTTGGGAAAAACCAAACTGCCATTGCCTACTTCATTTCCCCAAGCCTGGAGAGATTTTTCCAATTTGCCAAAGTTCTCAGGAAAGGATTCTATGATTAGGATTGGATTCGTTTCGGCGACCTCTGAGTGAATCCACTTTGCGACTGTTTTTTTGCCGGAGCCCTGCGGGCCAAGAATGGAAAGGACTCGGTCTTGACGGAATTTTTGAACCCCATTTTTTAAATTTGGAATTTGGTTTAGAAAGAAGTTCAGACTGCCTGATTGCATTTGCGATTCAGAGATTTGTCTGGTTGGGCTCTTCTCAACCCCTCTTGAAATGGAAAGTTCCTTCACAATTTTCTCCCCAAAGAGGAAGAGCATCGATTGCATGAGGCCACTTTCTCCTCGTTCAAATTCCACCAAGAGAAACCCATATGGATTCGTTCTGGTTCCAATTCGCAAAAGTAGGACGGAGCAATTTTCATGAAAAAAATTATAAGTTCCAGATGTAAGTTCAACAGGAGAATCGGAATCCATCACTCGATTCCAAACCTCCGATCCCCTCGCCATAAAGCTATAGTAGAAGCCGTCTTCTCCATATCCAAAACTAGCAGACTCGTA
Organism: Leptospira sp.; assembly: GCA_025457985.1. Classification (GTDB taxonomy): domain Bacteria; phylum Spirochaetota; class Leptospiria; order Leptospirales; family Leptospiraceae; genus Leptospira_A. The sequence continues at coordinate 4,169 of JALOTI010000092.1, read as the reverse complement.
GAATGAATCCTCCAGTTCTTCCTTCAGAACAACAACGCCAGACAATATCCCCAAGACCGTACAAAGTTCGGTCCAGACAGAAGGAAGGCTTTTATCTATCCAATCCTTTCCGTTCAAATCCGAAAACAGAATGTTCTCTGTGCTGCGGGGCATTTTATGAAACTGTTTAAATTTAATCACTTTGTCAAGTACGTACCGCTTTGATTGTCGGATGTCCGACAATTTCCGCACCAAATCTTTTTGCTCATTTTTTGGATGTCGGATGTCCGACAATGAATCTGAGTGAGAGAAAAGATCTTTTTTTAAGTTGTTTTTGAAAATTCAATTGAAGCAAAAATTTCTTAACGAAAGCATACCAAAGGGAAGGGAAACGGAAGAATGATAACAATTGCTGTGGCGAATCAAAAAGGTGGAGAGGGGAAAACCACTACTTCATTAAACCTAGCAATGGGTCTAGCTCGGCGCAACTTCAAGACCCTACTTGTCGATATGGATCCACAAGCGAATTCTACTGGGATTTTTGTGAATCCAGAGACAATCGATAAAGATCTATCTAACCTATTTCAGAATTCTACCAAACTAGAAGAAATTATAGTTACAGCGTATAACGAGAATTTGTGGATTGCTCCATCTAGCTTACGTTTGGCGGAAATGGAAACCGTGTCCGTCAATTCAGTCGAAGCTCCCTACATCCTACGGGATGCGATTTCGAGCCTAAAGGGGTTTGACTTTGTCATAATTGACTGTCCCCCTTCTCTCTCCATTTTTACAGTAAACAGTCTCGTTGCGTCCAATTTTGTTCTGATTCCTCTCCAAGCGGAAAAGTTTTCCATGGATGGGATTATGGGCCTGCAACAGACAATTTCCTCGATCAAAAAAAGAATCAATCCTGATCTGGAAATTTTAGGAGCATTGATCACCCAGCTCAAACCTCAAACCCTACTCACAAAAACCATCCTCCCTGTCTTAGGAAAATACTTCCGTATCTTTGAACATACCATCTCGGATGGGGTCGCAATCGGAGAGAGCCACCTGGCAAAAAAATCTGTTTACGACTACAATCGAGGTTCGCGCCAGTCCCAAGAATACGAAGGTTTTATAGAGGAGGTACTCAGTGAGCTCAAAAAGTAAACGCCTCGGGACCCTCGCAGATATCTACCAAGCCGAAAATCTAGATGGCACCATTCGGACAATCCGGATGGAAAAAATTGAGCCCTCCGAATACCAACCACGCCAGGAAAGAAAAAAAGGGATAGAAGAGCTTGCGCAAACACTCAAGGCCGATGGCCTCCTCCAACCTATCATTGTGTCGAAAGGTAATAAAGAAGGTAGCTATAAAATCATTGCCGGAGAAAGACGCTACCATGCAGCAAAATCTCTAGGCTGGTCCGAGATAGAATGTAAAATTCTAAATAGGCCCGACAAAGAGATATACAAACTGGCAGTGATCGAAAACCTCCAGAGGGAAAACCTTTCCCCTTATGAGGAGGTAGATGCCCTTCTCTTTTTGAAGAATATGCACCACTATACAGACCAAGAACTCGGCGATTTGTTTGGCAAAAGCCGTAGCTACATGTCTGAAGTACTTTCGATCGCAGCCATGTCCCGAGAGGACCTGGATCGATGCAGAAAAAACGATATCCAAAACAAAAACCTTCTCGTCCAAGCGGCGCAAGCGGCCAAAAAAGGTAGCCTTGACGATTTTTTAACTTTGTTTCATAAAGGAGAGCTGAAAACGGTTAAGGACGCCAAATCGTTTAATAAAAAGTCGAAAGACGAACGAGAGAAAACTCCACTGGGCTTCGCTCTTCCTTACAAACTAAAACGATCCGGCACGACGATCCAAATTCTCTCAGATTCAGAAGAACAAACAGTCGAAATTTACAAATTCATACGGAAGGAACTTTCTAAGAAATTTGGCGAATCACAATAGCCAAAACCTAAACAGGTACATAGCAGTCAAGTACTAAGGAAAAAAAATTCGTAAGATTCCCCAAAAAAAGCTGTACGAACTTGACAGAAGGCCAATCCAGGGCATAATGTGACATAATTTAAATTTGAGGCGATTGTCGGACGTTCCCATCAAAATATATATAGGGACGCTGGAATACTTGTATTTGGACCCAAAGTCCAAAAAACTCCCCTGGGCTTCCAGGGGTCGGGTGTTCCCGAAGGAATGTTGTTGGATGAGACATAATTAACATTATGTCAGATAATGTCAACTCCTTCGTTTAATTTGCTTAAATTTAGTTTTATTTTTGCAAAAAAATAAAGGAGAAGCTGTGAGCGACCAAAGGCATTCCTATATCCGCCTGATGACCGATATCATTGATTCTGGTCTCTGGGCAGACCTATCCCATGCTGCAAAGACTCTATACGTAGTCCTATTGAAATTTAGCGACTATAACTTCAAACCTGTTTGGCCCAACACGGAAACTCTGCTGAGGCTAACGGGATTCAAGACGAAAAAATCCATCGTATTGGCAAAAAAGGAGCTTACCCGATCAGGCTTACTCTACCACGTACCTGGCGGAGGTCGGACAGCCACAAAATACCATTTTTCGTTCCACTACCCGGGATCCAGAATTACACCGCTGGGGGATAAAGCAATACCCCTCTCCGGTTTCGAATCAGACACCCCTGCGGGTTCCCCGGAATCCATTGCCCGGGGTCCAGGAGTATCCCCGAACCATATTAATATAACTATATCCAATACGAACAATCCGGATCCGAATTTAAAAACCTCAGGAAAAGAGGAGAACGGATTGGATGGACTTGTGAAAACATTTGGTTCGGAAATAGCACTGGCTGCGTATCAAAAGGCAAGTCAACTTCGTTTAGAATCTGATTGGGCTTATATGCGAGGACTTTGTAAGGAATTCATCTTACAGACAAAAGATGTGCCTAATATTAAGCAGGAGACAGCACCCTTTGGCCCCCACCCTGCCTCTTGGTTGGGGTTTTTAACCTGGGCATCGAAAGAACTCACACAGTCGAGCTGGGAGATTTTGGAAAAATGCCAAGTTCAGATGGATGGAAAGGTTTTAGTCATAGCAACCCCTTTGCAAGGGTTTTTACGTCAGATCGTTCATATGTATTTCAATGAGCGGGTGAAACCATCAGTTTTAGTTGTTTTTGCGGAGATTGAGGAAGGTTCTCGGGTTACTTGAAATTCGATAGACTGGAAAGAAAAACGGTATTTTTTGGAAGGAATCCAACAGCAAATTTATGAAAGAACATTTAATTAGAACGAGTCATCCCTACTCTATCCCTATTCGTTCCGTCTCGACGACAGGTCAGGTTGAAATCAAAAATGATGAATTCATTTCCTTCTTTGAAGAAAAAGACCAAACATCTTTGTCCACTTTGATTTTCAGTTTTGAGGATACGGTGTATTTCAATGGGATTGAGTTGCTCCCAGGAAAAGAAGGATTGGATTTTTTCCCAGACAATTTCCGCTTTGAGCTTTCTCATGATGGTAAATATTGGGAGCCGATTCTTCAAGAATCCTCTTTTCGAAAATCGTTTAAGACATCGGCAAAATGGCTGTTTTCATTGACTAGCGCTCGTTATGTGAAATTTGTTTCAAAGATATCGAGAAAGGCACCAAGCGGAAAAAATCGCTTAAATTTTGGCAGACTAAAAATTTTAGTCACCGGGATACAAACGATACAAGCAAGTTCTGAATTAGATCGGTTGTATGTTAAAGAGAATTTAATTGATACTCGCCCTGATTACGGTTGGTCATCTAAAAAGAAAGAATCACCGGAAGAAGAATATTTAATTTTTGATTTGGGAACGGTGAATCGAATCGAAGAGATTCGAATGCTCACCAAAAATGATCCGATTACTAATTTCCCTGAGAGATTTGTTGCTTATTACAGCGAAGACGATGTTACCTGGCACCAGCTCCATGAGGAAAATCATTTTATTTCAGAGCCAGGAACCTGGTACAAGTGGCGATTTTCGCCTGTGAATTTACGTTATCTCAAAATTGTCTTTTATGAAGAAAAACTGCAGTCAAAGAAAGAGTATATAACGGAAGTTATAGAGATAGAACTCTATTCTAGCCCTGATAAAAAAGATTATGGCGGTCCGGCTAGGGAACCTTTGCCATACGCATCTGTACTACGATCAGGAATCGTCCGTCTTGCTGTAGATGGCGAAGT
>JALOTI010000091.1 GCA_025457985.1 Leptospira sp. | reverse complement strand
AGTTCCTGTTCCTAAAACTGCTTCCAAAGAACCGCTTCTCGTTCCAAGCCCCAAGCCTTTGGCTCTGGACGAAGAAAGAGATACGGCTGGCAAAAGCAAAGAGTCCCGGGGAGGACTTCGAGTTTTAGCTTCCCCACTAGCTAAGTCTATCGCAATCGAAAATGGAATCGATTTACATTCTATTCTTGGTACAGGACCTGAGGGAAGAATTACAAAACGAGATGTTTTGGATACTTTAAGTGGGAAAAAGGCAAACTCTCCTAGTTCTCAATCGAACATCCAAGTACGGAATGATTCATCAGTATCTCTGAGTGGGATGCGTAAAACAATCGCTAAACGACTCACTGAATCCAAACAAAACCTCCCCCATTTTTACTTAAATATTGATGTCCAGGCAGATGCTTTGGAAACGTTTCGTAACGATTTATTGGAGTTCCAAAAGATACAAAATCCCGATACTTCGGAAAAAGTAAGCCTCAATGATATTTTAGTAAAGGCTGTGGCCATCTCACTCAAATTACATCCTAAGGTGAACGCCAGTTTTCTTGGTGATTCCATTACAGAGTTCGGTAGGGTCGATATTGGTATTGCAGTCTCTTTGGATGGCGGTTTACTCACACCTGTCGTTCGAAATGCAGACCAAAAGTCTATTCTTGAGATTTCTAAAGAGATCAAAGCTCTGGCAAAAAAAGCCCGAGAACGTAAATTAAAACCTGAAGAATTCTCGAATGGAACATTTACCATTTCCAATCTTGGCATGTTTGGGATCAGCCGATTCACGGCAATTATCAACGAACCAGAGGCAGCTATCTTAGCAGTTGGATCCGTAGAGGATAAACCAGTTGTAAAAAACGGAGCCGTTGTGCCCGGAAGGGTTTTGTCCTTAACCCTTTCCTGCGACCACCGAGCAATCGATGGAGCAGTCGGGGCAGAATTTTTAAAGACTCTTAAATCTCTCTTGGAAAAACCAAGTCTACTTTCGGGAGTTTAGGCAGCAAAAAAATCAGCACTTTGGATTTCAGCGAGAGGGATTCGAACGACACCTTCAGCCAGGTTTCCGATGACGACATCATCTTTCATTTGGCGGTTTTTGTCTAATTCTACGCTCTTTCCATCTTTTAGATGGAGGACGATATCGATTCCTCTGTAGTGGATATATCTTTCTAATGTAGTTTTGAATTTGTTGGCTTTGTCCATTGTGTCCTCTATTTTTATAACTTACAAAGGGTATCGTACGATAGTACCGATACCTTGAGAAAATTTTGTCTCATTAGCGAAGTTTTTTTTGACAACCCCTCAACCTTCAGGAAATTATGTCTCATGCAAAGATCGAATGAGTCCCAAGTGACTCCTGGCGTTCGAAAGGCCGCCCTCCTCTTACTCTCTCTCGGAAAAGAACAAGCGGCGGATGTTCTCAGGCATCTAGACGAGTCTCTACTAGAAGCTGTGATTTTAGAAATGTCCAAAATCAGGTCCGTTTCGAAAGAAGAACGAGAGAATATTCTAAAGGATTTCCACTCTACGATTGATGAGTTGAAAGGGAGTTCGGTCGGAGGATTGCATACCGCAAAACAACTGCTAGAGCAAACAGTAGGGTCCGAAAAAGCCAATGTAATTCTTAAAAAAATCCATAAAGAAGAGACAAAAAACGATTTTGAATTCTTAAATCAAGTGGAACCAGGAGTTTTACAAGGCATTCTCAATTCGGAATCGCCACAAATCATTGCAGTAACCCTTTCGCATCTAGATCCTAAAAAAGCGGCGGATGTTCTAAAACTCTTTCCCAAAGGGGACCAAGCAAAGATTGCAGTTCGATTGGCAACTACATCAAAAACGCACCCGGATGTAATTCAGAATATAGCCAAAATTCTTAAAAAACGATATGAGGAAAGAGACAAACAAGAGTATTCCGAAGCAGGTGGTGCTCACGTACTTGCAAATATTCTAAATTTTATGGAAAAAGGAACCGAGGAGTCGATTTTACAGGAGTTAGATGAAGAGTCTCCAGAAGTTGCAGATTTGGTTAGGGAGAAATTGTATACATTTGAAGATATTTTATCCCTCGATGGTAAAGAGATGCGAATTCTCATCAATAGACTTGCCGATGATGAGTGTATATCCGTCGCCATTCGAGGAGCTGGTGACGAACTACGCAAAAAATTCCTATCTAATATGAGTAATAATAGAGCCGCAGACATTCTTGATTCGATAGACTTAAAGCCTAGAGTCACCTTACGGGAAATCAACGAAGCTAGAAGTAAGGTAGTTCAGGTGGCGAGGGAACTGGAGGAAGAGAACTTGATCTTATTTAAAAAGGAAAAAGAGGAATATATCGAATAAACTGTGTGGCGGAGTTGACGGGGCTCGAACCCGCGACATCCTGCGTGACAGGCAGGCACTCTAACCAACTGAGCTACAACTCCACTACACGGATATAGCCAAAGTAAGGAATCATTCTCTACAGTCAACAAAGATTTATACTTTTCTTGCCTCCTGACCTTAATTTTTCTAGTCTGTAATTTGTCCCTACATGCAAATTGAACCTAAAAAACCAAGTGAACTTTTTGAAGACAGTATCTTCACCATATCAAATTTTCTAAGTGTTTTACGTGTACTCCTACTGCCTTTTTTCTTTTTAAGTACGCATCGTTATGCGGAGAATCCACTCGAAATTAATTCCTTCTTAACATCAATATATCTTTGTTTGGCGGCAGTTCTTACAGATTATCTGGATGGTCTCTTTGCGAGAATTCTCAAACAAGAGACAAACCTTGGAAGATATTTAGATCCAGTTTGCGACAAACTTGTCACTCTTGGTGGGTTACTTGTCGTTACAATTCACTTTGCCTTTCCTACATGGATCTTGATTGTCTACTTCCTTAGAGAAGTTTTGGGTGTCTGGCTGGGAGGATTTTTGTATCTTAAGCGAGGACTTCTAGGGAGACCCAATATTTGGGGTAAGGTTGGGGTCGGTCTTGTGGCAATTTCTGTTCTTTGGTATATGGCAACTCCCTATTTCGAAATCAAGGGATACCCTTACTCGTTTTTAAAGCATCCAGAAATCTCAGCTTACATTCTTTTGTTTGTATTAACTATTGGAATGATTGCTTATGCATTCAGATATTGGAACATTATCCTCAATCCTGAATCCATTGAATTAGACCTCGATAACAAAAAGCAGGCTAAAAAATATAGAAAGGTGTGACTGTTCTTGGAATCGAACGAGTACGGAGAACTATAGACGTCTCTTCCAAAGTAATAGTAAGTTCGCTAAACCTGCGATAGATGCACCCAAAAATTCACGAATCTCTTCTATATATGGTTTATCAGAACTCATCGGAGTGTTTAGCATATTTTCTCGACCCATTTTGAGCCAAACATACGCCCCGTCTAACACAATAAGAAGCTGTAGGAGAACTGCTCCTAGAGCCAAGTAGATCAATCTTTCATCTATCTTTCTAAAAATTCCAAATCCACAAAGAACTGCGGAGTAACCATACAAAAAAATCCAGTGCAAAGGATCTGGATCATTGTATTGAACGATAGCAGAAAAAAGGAGAAGAACGGAAAAAACAAAAAAGATGATCTGAAACGTTCTGTGCATATGGTTTCCTCCTGAAATATTTTAATGTTATCGAATTACTTCAAATAACCGCCCGAGTAAACTATCATGAGTTTGCATAGTTTTTGAGTTTGCTTCATAGGCACGGTTAACTTCGATCATATCCACCATCTCAGTTACCACAGAAACGTTCGAAGCCTCTAAATAACCCTGTAAAACTTGTGGAGCCAGTTTTTCTGGGAATGCAGTTGGCTCTCCAGACTCAGGAGTATCTACATAAAAACTATCTCCTTCTTTGTCTAAATGCCGAGGATTTTCAACAGTTCGAATTTTCAATTTATCCAAAAGCACAGGTTCTTCAAATCGATTCTCTGAAAAGTTGGTACCGTCAATCGGATTGGTTCCGATTTTTCCATTAATAAAAATTTCACCGTTTTCTTTCACAAGGAAATTACCTTGGTTTACTTGGATAGGTCCTTTTTCACCTAACAAAGGAAAGCCTTGAGGTGTGACAACGTATCCATTCTTATCCAAGACAAAACTACCGCTTCTCGTAAGTCTCTCTCCCCGATTAGTAAGAACAGTTAAAAAGGCAGGCTTTTCCATTCCAGGTTGGTCTTGGAGCATAAGATCAAATATATTATCCGTTTTTTTAACGGCTCCTTGCTCAAATCGGGTGTACACTTCATTGACCTCAGCACCGAACCCTAGTTTACCGACAACTGGGGATGTATCAAACGATCCCATAGGAGTTTTTCCAATTCCATCTTCCGAGTATCTATGTAGAAGCATTTCCGGAAACGTTTTAAAAACCGTAGTGTCTCTTTTGAATCCTGTTTTATCAACATTGGCTAAGTTATTTGCAATGACATCCATTCGCACCTGCTGGGAAATCATTCCATTCGCACCTGTATACAAACCTCGGATCATAAGACACCTCTTAAGACTTCCTTCGACCAAAATTGCAATTTTCCCAACCAAAAATGTGACATAGTCAAAAAAGAGTTGAAGTTTTAGGTAAAAAAATGTCCCTTAAGGACTATGAAGTTATCCATTGGAAACCTACCGCAAACTGTAACAGAAGATGCCCTTATGGCTCTCTTGACGCCTTCTGGAAAGGTGGAACATCTCACTATCAAAAGAGATAAAATTACGAAAGTTTCGCTCGGCTATGGAACCTGCGAAATGTCAGATGAAGATGGGAAAAAAGCTATCGCAAGTCTCAACGGGAAAGAAATCGACGGAAAAAAAATCGTAGTTGTAAACCAAGAAGATCTCGCACGCGAACAGAATGAAGCACAGAAAAAGAAGGGTGCACCAGCCGTTGCGAAACCGAGTTTTGGACGGAACCAAACGACAGGTGGTGGAAATACGGGAGTCCAAAGAAGAGGTGGAAGCCGAGGCTCTTAATCCATGAAGAAACTTGAAGGATCTTATCTTTCCATTGGAGCTGGAGAAAATCAGCTCCCGCTGATCTCGGCAGCGAAATCCCGTGGGTTAAAAGTGATCTCAGTAGATCAGAATCCGAAGGCTCCTGGTTTTGCGATTTCGGATATAAAAATATTAGAATCTACTCACGAATATAGAAAAATCCTACACGCTATGAGCCAAGTTCCTCTATCTGGGAAGTTGATGGGAATTGGTACTAGATCCTTTGGAAAGGCATGTTACACAGTGTCATATCTAAATTCCAAATTCCGACTGAAAGGCAATCTTCCAGAGGTAGTCAATCAGTTCCTCGACAAACAAAAGTTGAAATCGCTTTCGAGTAGCATTGGATTACCTACTCCGAAAACAGTCTCCGATCATCCAAGCAAAAAGAATGCGCCAGAGATACACTTTCCTATCATTGCGAAACCCAAGGCTGGTTCTGGTAAGGCAGGTATCTTAATTTTAGAAAACGAAACAGAATTCAAAAAGCTCTCAAAGCAAAAAAAATCCAATGATTTGGTTTTTGAGGAGTTTGTTCCAGGTGACGAGGTAACGGTTCTTGGTTTTGTGATCGGAAAAAAATTCTATATCCTATCAATTACGGATAAAATCACCACAGGTATTCCTCAGTTTATTGAAATTGCTCATATCGCGCCATCGAAGCATCTATCCATGGCAGGTGAACTTAGGATGATGTGCCAAGTTCTTGTAAACAAGTCGGGGTTAAAATCAGGTCCCTTTGTTGCGGAATTTAAAATCAATTCAAAATCGGAAGCCTTCTTAATTGAAGCCGCTCCCGAGGTCGGCGGTGAATACTTAGCTGACGTTCTTTTACCAAATCATTTTGGTTATAATTATTTTTCAGACTACTTATCCGTTACCATCGGTGAAAAGACTCGGCCCAAATTTTTAACCCAAGGTGATTCTTTAAAAAAATATTCAGCGCTGGTGTTTTACCTACCTAAAGCTAATCTTAAAAAATCGCCGCCAGTTCCCAATTTTATTCCTAATTTGGGTGAAACAAAATTTTTTGAAAAGGTTCTAATACCACCAGGCGAACGACTAGACTCGTTAGAAGGCAATCACAAACGAACGTATGTGATTGGAGTTTCAACTCGGAACGAAGTAGATGCAAACCTTTGGGTTCAAAGTATACTGGACAGGCTACATTCGTGAAATCTGTCTGGGATTCGCACTACAAAAAAGAAAAATCAAAACTTCTATACCCAGACGAAAATTTCATCCGGTTGCTATCCAAAGTCAATACCTCAAATAAAATGGCATTGGATTTTGGATGTGGTTCAGGTAGACATTCCTTTGCCTTAGAGAGAGAGGATTATAAAGTGATCGGAGTTGATAACTCAAAAATTACAATCGATAGCCTACGTTCAACTCCATCCAACATACAGTTCGAGCACTGGATGAATCTTCCCTTTCCGGTGACGGAAAAACAATTTGGTTTGATTCTAGCTTGGGGAGTGTTTCATTACAACAAACGATCACTCGCCAAACAAATACGAGATGCCCTATACTTTGCTCTGGATTCAAATGGATATTTTATTGGTTCGATTAGAGCTGCCAGTGATACACACCTTAAGTTAAAAGATGGAGAAATGAACCTATCTGATTTAGCGGGAGGTTATGCGGAACTTTACACTCTAGATGAGATTAAAGAATTTTTAACACCGTTCTCTTACTTCGAAATCGGATATTCGGAGCGCACACCACTGGGAAAATTGGAAGAGAGAATATGCCATTGGTTTTTTTTGGCTAAAAAGTAAATGAACACCTCTCAGTTGCGGAAGGAATGTCCTACACAATCAAACTGTGACTGGAAGTTTCATTTTTTAACTGATGGTAATTTCAAAAATTTATCGATTTACAAATGTTATACCTGCGGACTTCTAGCGCTCCACCCAAGGCCCAATCAAACTCAATTGTACAATGCTGATTACTATGAAGGAAAAGCGGAATATTCCTATGTTGATGAAAGAGATCAGCTTAGATTTTATTCTTATGTTTGGGATGAACGATTAAAAAATATAATAAAATTTATTCAGACTGGTTCATTTTTGGATATAGGATCTTCCTTCGGAGGATTTTTAAAAAGAGCGGCACTTTTGGGTTTTGATGTTTACGGAGTAGAAATTTCAAAATATGCGAGCCAATATGCAAACAACGTTCAAAACGTACCTACATTCAATGGCACAATTATAGAAGCGAAGTTTCCCTCGAATCATTTTTCAGTAATCACAATGGTCGAGGTGATTGAACATATCGAAAACCCATATGAGTTTTTCTCCGAGATCACACGAATCTTAAAACCGGGAGGATTACTTCTCATCCAAACTGCAAATTTTGAAGGATGGCAAGCTAAACGAGAGGGATCACGATATCATTATTTTATGCCTGGGCATGTTTATTACTATTCCCACTCTATATTAAAAAATA
>JALOTI010000090.1 GCA_025457985.1 Leptospira sp. | reverse complement strand
GGAAAACTCGTTTTGTTTCCCGAGGGCGAGCCAACCAGTGGGATGAACGACACACTCCTTCCGTTTCAACCGGGAGTTTCCCAGCTTGCATTTTGGGGTCTTGAAGATGCTCTTAAAAAAGATCCAGATGCCAATATACAAATTTTACCGACGTTTATCAAATACCGAATGACTAGTTCCATTTCTTCGATGCAAAGGGATATCGATGTAAGCCTTACACGTATGGAACAGAAGTTAGGTATTTCTAAATCAGGAAAAGATATCGTTCACAGGTTTTTGTCTGTCGGAAAACGAATGATCGAGAGGGAAGAAAAAGAATACGGAGTCCATACAGATCCAGATAAAATGGAAGATTTTGATTTCCGACTCGGTCGTATGAGACATGCTATGCTCGATAATATTGCAAAAAAAGCAAACATACCAAAATGGGATCCAGAAACCAATGCCATAGAAAAACTCAGAAAGATTCTAAGTGTCTTGGAAATGGTTTCCGTTGGGATGCCTGATCCCAAAGGTGAATTGCCAAGTCTTGAGATGGCTATTTGGGCAAGAAAGGCGGCAACTAAAGCATACGATTTTATTTCGATCCAAACAAACTATATCAAAGAACTTCCGTCAGCTGAAAGATTGTATGAATTTTTGTACAGGTATGAGAACGAATTATTTGGCGAAACAAAAAGCAGACCCCACAAAGCAATTGTTCGATTGGGAAATAGTTTTTCAATTAAGGAATACCTTCCAAAGTACAAAACCGACAAAAAAAAGACAGTAGAAGAAGTAACAGAGCGACTCCGCAAAGAATTGGAAACTCTACTCTTAGATGAAAAACAAAAATCCAATCCTCTGTTTCCCTCCAATTATATTTTTGAATGAAGGAGATGTCGGATGAAGAAGTGAGAGACCTTGTCTATGGACAGAATACCATTGATATAATCTCTTACGGTCCTTCCAAAAGCTTTGATGAAAATTTGTCAAAGATATTGGATTGCCTTTGTGAAAAATACAATAAAATTGATTTATCGACGATCCTTTATACAATAGTAAAGGATCTTATATTGAATGGATTTAAGGCAAATTTTAAGAGAATCTTTTTTTTTGAAAATCACCTAGATATCCACTCTCCCGCCGACTATGAGTTAGGTGTTCGGATGTACAAAAGTTTTATACTCTCTGGAAAAGGTAATACTTACGAAGACCTAGCAAAAGAAAAAAACTTGTATGTAAAAACAAAAATTGACCATGGAAATTCCGGAATCCATTTTGAAGTCAGAAACAATTCCCCTTTAGTCAAAGGTGAGATGCAGAAGATTCGAAATTCACTACTCCATGCGCAAAACTATTCAGATATTATGGAATACTATATTGAAAGAGGAGATAATTCAGAAGGTGAAGGGATTGGAATTGCTCTATGTGTGATACTACTGAAAGGAGAAAATCTTCCCACAGACCAATTCCGTATCTTTCAGGAGGAAGGAGAAACAATAGCAGAAATCAAAATTCCATTCAAGAAACAGTAGCCAATCCGCTCGCATTTTCCAGCTTGGATGTAGATGGCAGTTACTAGCACAACCCTAGCACCGAACCCAACCTCTAACGCAAGCATCACAAATGTGCTTCGCAAACTCACTCAAAACAAAAACACACATGCCCTATGGTTGAATACGGTTTCCCTTCTTGAACATATTGGTTCGAGAAAGATCCTTATGACTCAGTCGGGAGAGGACACTTCTGAGATGATCTTACGGCATGCAACGGAAGAAGCGAGACATGCCTTGTTTTTTAAAAAAGCCGCGCGTCAGGTTTTGCCAGAATTTTCTTCTGGATACGAAGCAAAACATTTGGTTAGAGGAACTGCCGCAAAAATATACTTCGCCAAACTCGATGCCTCCGTTCGCAAAGAATTGAAAAAGGATTTCGAAAACCACCCAAAGTTTTCCTATCTTGCCTATCTCTATACAACAACTGTCATTGAAGAGAGAGCGATGATTGTATACAATTTGTACGATGAGGTTCTGTCTGAGTCCCAGGAAAACATCCAACTTCGCAATCTGATTTTAGAGGAAGAAGGTCACTTGGAAGAAATGATGGGAGAAATGAGTCGCCTGGACTCTGCCTTCCGAGAGAGGCTTTCCCGACTCCTCGCGAGAGAATCTAAACTTTTCGCAAGGTTTTGGCAACAAATCGAAGAATTCTCAGAAAAACCTGCTGTTTTTTAAGGACAAGCCTTCGAAAACTCAAAAATGGCTTGCCGATTTTGAGGTGGGCTGATTTTTTTTTACCATCCTCTCATGCGACATAATACTGTTATTGGGTCATTCGACAAATGGGTTTAGAACTCTTTTTATTTCCTTTTTTAGCTAGTGTAGCAGTCACAATTGGGCTCCGCCGATTGGACAAATCGAACACCAAACTTTCGCAATTGAAGAGGTATGCATCCAAACTCACCGAAGAAATTCATGGCACCGCTTTGCAAAAAGTTCAAATGGTAAAGGATGCGGGAATCGACCTAGACATTTTAGTAAAACAATCTCGAAAAGTTGCAGAAGAAATCCAAGTTTTAAGTTCCGAGTCGAGAGACCTGTTTGAAAAGATCCGAGCCAGCAAAGAATATCTCTCCAGTCTTTCTGGTGAGATGAACCAAATCCAGGATCTATCCAACCAAGTACGTAGAGAAAAACTCTTTATGGAAGAAGGCCTAACCCAGATCCAAAACCACAAACGAGAGTTACGTGAAGTTTCGGAAGATATGGAAAACCTCCATTCAGAATCTGTAAATCTTTTGGAAGCCTTCCAAACTAAACTTAATATGAGAAGCGACGAGATCCTAAATTCCGTTGCACATAAGATGGTTGAACTGGAATCTCTCTTAGAAAAAAAATCTGAAGTATTGGATACCAGTCTCTCTCAAATTGCAGAAACTGCCAAAGACAAATTGCTTTCTCACGCGGATGTAATGGTTCAGGAAACTGCTGGTCGACTAGATCACGCTCGCAAAGAAATGGACAACCTACTCGAATCCATGAAATACGCACAGGGTGACCTAGATGTCCGCCTAACGAAATTTGAAGACACATCTTCATTATTATCAGACAAAGTTGACAAGTTCGATGAACGTTTGGAAGAAAAATATATCAGGGCATCAGCCAAACTGGAAGATAAGGTTTCCAATTTAGAGAAAAAAATCCAAGAACGTTTTGATGCCATCTTTGACCAAGTGAGCCATACAAAAGATTCCTTTATGAAAGGCCTTGGTCAAGAAACAGATGCTATCAAACGAGAAATCGAAGATTTATCTTTGGAAACACTTTCCAAGCGAGATGAGATCATCAACGAAACCAGACGCCAGGCGGATGGAATCAACCAAACTATCATACAATTCCAAGAAAAATATTTAGAAGCGGAAAATAAACTCCTCCGACAAGCAGATATTCGCAAACAGGAATTGATCCGTGAAATCGAAGCCTTCAGTGAAGAATTTCATAGGATCTCAGAAGACTTAAAGGAAGAAGCTCTTTCGCTTAAAAAAAGTGCACTGCAAGAACTCAAAGAATTTGATCGTGAATTAGATCAGGTTCGTTCTAACCAAGAAACTGTTATCAAAACTTCCCTATTTGATCTTAGAAAAGAACTAGAAGAGCGAATGAATTCTGATTTTAAAATCCAAAAAATGGATATGGAATCGGAGCTTTCCTCAATCCAGAACCAAGTTGAAGAGTTAGGCGAAACAATCACCAACCAAACAAAAGAAGTAGATGAATATGTAGAAGAGCTGAAAGGCGCCCTCAGAGAATCAGCAAGAGAGATTCTGGAAACTGTGGAAGAAAAATCCAAGGAATCCGAAGAAATTGTAACCGATAAAATCCGTATTGCAAATGCGAATCTCGAACAGTTTGTATCCAAGTGGGAAGAAGAATTAGGACGCATTCGAGAAGACCAGTCCTACTCCATCGAAAGATTGGAGAATCGACTCAAAGAAATCCATGTGGAAGGAAGTGACCTACTTTCCGAATTCCAAAAAGAATTCCAAAGGGCAAAATCCTCACTGGACCTTGCCGCGGATTCTAAAACGAATGAAAGTATTTCAAAGATTACAGAAGAAACCAAGTTCGCACATACGGAAGTGGAAAGAATCCTCCGTCGCCTAGAGGAATCCGGGGAATCCTTTTTTAATCTCCAAGAAGAAAAGATCGATCGATTGAATGAAACGATCGATGCAAAGATTTCCCACCAGTTGACAAAACTTTTGGACAAAGGAAATATCCAACTCGGTCAACTGGAAGAAAAAATTTCAAACCACCTAAACACAGTTCGACGCAATTTAGAAGAAAGTATCAAACGATCCAAAGAGGATTCAAAAAAACAGATCGAAACCTACCAAAAAGATTATGAAAAATCCTTTAAGGAAATTGCAAAAGAAAGCCAGGACTTCTTAAAAGAAAGCCTAAATCGTTTCCAAGACCTCAAATTTGAAATTCGTACTGGTCTTGAAGAGTTAACTGATACAAAAGAGGAAACTCTTTCTAGTTTTAAAGATGAGATAGAAACTCTCAAAACAGATATCTTCACTTTGGCATCCGAACTCGAAACGGTCAAAGAGCACTCGGATTTATTTATCAATGCAAAAGAAATTGCGGATGAATCCAGTCGAGCGGTGGAAGAAATTTCCAATGCCTTAAAAGAGTTAGAAAAAGGACGTCCAGATCTAGAAGAATACAAAATCGCCATCCAAGATTTTGCAGAACTAAGGAAAGAAATTTCCGAAGATTTAGAAGTTTTAAAAGAAGCTCAATTCCAAACAGAAGATATAGACAAACAAGTCCAGATCTTGGCTTCAAACTTAACGCATGTTACCCAAACTCTTTCTGGGTTTGAGGCAAGTCTCACAGAACTTGGAGTCATTGAAGAACGAGTTTCTGCTCTAACAGAAGAACAAGCAAAAATCGAATCCTTTCTTTCCAACCTTCAGGAAAGCCAAGATTCAGTTATCCACTTAGTGAGCCATCTCGAAGACCAAAAACAGAACTCACGTGAGCTCCAAGCAAGGCTCGATATCCTCGACCGTGAAATCGATGTTGTCGAGGCTCGGGAAAAAGAGCTTTCTGAAACCATTCGCAAGGCGGAGAACAGAACTGCATTTCTCGTCGAAAGGGAATCTCAGATCGACTCTGTGGAGCGAAAATTTGACAAAATTGAGGAACTCCTCGGCGATCTTTCTGACAGACACAAACAGATCCTCACCCTTCAAAAACGTTTGGAAGACCTCAAAGAATCTTCCCGTGAAACCAAGGACGATTTGGAATCTCTACTCGGTGAGGCAGACGAAACCTTTGAAAAACTCTCTCAATTCCTAGACATCGTCCAAGGAGCCATGCAAAATCCAGGCTCAAAGGAAAAATCCGACCGCAAAGTTTCGGGAAATCCCCTTGTCGAGCGAAAAAGAGCAACCATCCAAAGCCTCCACGACAACTACCAATGGTCTTCCGAGGCAATTAGCGAAAAATTAAATATTGAAAAATCCCTAGTGGATACCATCCTCGGAGTAAGAAAGAAATAAAAACCTCCGAGGTAACCATGTCAGAAGAACAAAACGAAACAACGTCCAAAGAATCCCTAATCGTAACATCCAAAGTGAAGGCTTATATCAAATCTAAGGGATTTATGACATCTGGTGATGCCATTGAAGGTCTTAATGAAGAGATCTACCGCCTTATCGATCGTGCCTGCGAAAGAACTTCTTCCAACAAGAGGACAACTGTTCGTTCTACCGACTTCTAATCTGTGATTTACATCAAAAATAAATCCGAAATTGAAAAAATGAGGAAGGCGGGGAAATTCGCCGCCGAACTCCTTACCTATTTAGAACCCTTTGTCAAACCGGGTGTTTCGACCATCGAGTTGAACGATCTAGCGGAAGCATTTACCAAAAAAAATGGCCACCGCTCTGCACCGCTTGGTTACAAAGGATTTCCAAAGTCTATCTGTGCTTCGATCAATGAAGTGGTTTGCCACGGGATTCCGAAAAAAGAAGACGTACTCAAAGCGGGAGACATTGTCAATTTAGATGTATCTCCCATTGTAGATGGATACATTGGGGACACCTCACGAACCTTTATCGTTGGTGGAGAGACGGATCCCATAGCCGCAAAATTGGTTGCCGACACAGAAAAAGCCATGTGGATCGGAATTGAACAGGTAAAACCAGGGAATCGGATCGATGATATTGGCAATGCCATCGATGATTTTTTGACTCCGATGGGTTATGGAATTGTTCGGGATCTGATGGGCCACGGTGTTGGAAGAAATTTTCACGAGGAGCCACAGGTTCCCCATTTCAAATCACCAAGAAAACTCGCCAAAATAGAACCAGGAATGATCTTTACTGTAGAACCAATGGTCAACCTGGGAACCTGGGAAGTGCTTTTTGACAAACAGGACAAATGGACCGTTCGAACCAAGGACGGGAAGTGGTCCGCACAATTCGAACATACAGTCCTTGTTACCGAAAAAGGCTTTGAAATCCTGACAAAAATTTAGGGAAAAAAGGTTGTTCCTCTCTGAAAACTCTGAGAGTCTAATCAACAGAGAGGATTTTATGAAATTACTTTTGTCTACATTCTTTGTTTTGTTTGTATCGTCGCAAGTATTTGCAATCTGCCCAGGTAAAGAGAAACGTAGTGCCTGCCCTGGAAAAGATAAATTGGTTGAATGCCCACACGACGGAAAATAATTTAATTCCTACATGTCAAAAGCCATTCTCTTCGTCGATGACGAACAAATCATTCTGATGAGTCTTAAGTCTCAGCTCAAAAAGCATTTTGGGAACGACTATCGTTACGAGACAGCTCAAAATACAGAAGAGGCGTGGTCTATCATTGAAGAGTTGGCTGAAGAAGGGATCAAAATTCTCATCATCATTTCGGATTGGCTTATGCCCAACCAAAGAGGTGATGAGTTTTTACGCGATGTCCACAAATCCTATCCCAATATCAAAAAGATCATCATTTCTGGTCATATTGATGAAAGTTCGCTCAATAAATTAAAGAACGAAGTCAACCTCCACAGTTTTTTAAATAAACCTTGGTCCGAATCGGATCTCATCAAAAAAGTAGAAGACGCTATAGCTAAAATTGCATAGGTTTCTTTTAAGAATACCTTATGACCTCTACTCTTGTTCAAAACACTATCGATGACCTTGCTCAATTAAGAAGCACTTCACCACTAGTTCATAATATTACAAACTACGTAGTGATGAATAATACAGCAAATGCACTCCTTGCTATCGGTGCTTCGCCAATTATGGCTCATGCAATTGATGAAGTTGAAGATATGGTTACAATTTGTTCTGCAACTGTTATCAATATTGGAACACTTTCGGAGCCTTGGATTGTCTCCATGGAAAAAGCGGCCGCAAAGGCGAGTTCCTTAAAAAAACCTTTTGTTCTAGATCCTGTT
>JALOTI010000089.1 GCA_025457985.1 Leptospira sp. | reverse complement strand
ATAGCTACGATGTTTCTCGTTTTGTGTCGCTGATTTCCACACATATCAACAATAATGTTCGCACAATGCTATACTGCCATCTCTTGATTTGATTGTTGCATTTACGTTCGTCATTTGACTATACAACCTGCATTGCTGTCCGAAGCAAGTCAAAGGCTTTCAATTGAATTCAGCTAAAAAATTCATAATTAAAGGAACACGGTCATAACTGAGAGGTCACGTGAAAATTGTTTTTATTGACTGTGAAGAGGGTATTATAATGAGGTCGCAAATGCTGCAAGTCATTTGCATTCTTGTCATTATGTTAAATTTACCGATCCAGGTGAAACTCACAGAAGAAGAACCAGCTCCCCAAAGAACAACGGTCATACCTTTCTTTAATTTTCCCCGCCTCTCTGCATCCTGATAGATTGCCAGAGCCGTCCTATCCTTGGCAGAACCAGTTGGATTTAGAAATTCCGCTTTCAGGTAAAACTGTATGCCTTCGTGTTCCGAACCAATTCGATTGAGTTTGATGAGGGGTGTGTTACCAATTAGCTGTAACACATTGTCCTTTAGAGGATTTGCAACAGATAACTCTTTCCCAAATATCCCTTGGACACTGTTGAGAGCTTGGAGGAGGCTATTGCCAAAGTCATCAATACCTTTCGAAATTGGATCAATCATCTTACTTTACTTTGAGTAGCTCCACATCGAAGATAAGAGTTGAATTAGCAGGGATTGGTCCTACTGGTCTTGCTCCATAACCAAGATTAGGTGGAATCGTTAACTTTCTTTTTCCGCCTTCCTTCATACCCAATATTCCTCTCTCCCAACCTTGGATCACCTGACCTTGACCTAAAACAAAAGAAAAAGGCTCTCCACGATCCACTGAGGAATCAAAAACTTTCCCATTTGTAAGTTTTCCTGTGTAGTGAACTACTACGGTATTTCCACGAATAGCTTCTCTACCTAACCCTTGTTTTGTGTCTTGAATCAAAAGCTCATCGGCGAACAACGAAGCACCACTAAAAATTAAAACGGCAACTATAATTAACTGTCTCATTCTTCTAGGATACCGCAGTTCTATACAACCAGGGAACTTCTTTTTGGTTTTTTTCTTCAAATTTTTGAATAAAATCCGCCTTTTGGAGGGTGAGTCCTATATCATCAAGCCCATTGAGTAAACAATGTTTGCGGAAAGAATCTACATCAAATTTGTATTCTTTTCCTTCCTCAGTTCGGACTACTTGTGAAGGAAGATCAACTTCCAGAGTGGCTCCTTCTTTTTTTTGAATCGCTTGAAATATCTCTTCCACCTCCGATTCCTTTAAGACAATAGGAAGCATTCCATTTTTGAAACAATTATTGAAGAAAATATCCGCGTAGGAAGGGGCGATGATGGACAAAAAACCATAATCTTCCAACGCCCAAGGGGCATGCTCTCTCGAAGACCCACATCCAAAATTATCTCTCGTAACAAGGATTTTTGCACCTTGGTATCGCGGAGCATTCAAAATAAAATCGGGATTTGGTTTTAAACCTGCATCGTCCAAAAATCTCCAGTCGTGAAACAGGTGTTTTCCGAAACCAGATCTCTCGATTTTTCTTAAAAACTGTTTTGGTATAATTTGATCCGTATCTACGTTCGCCTTATCAAGTAAGGCCGCGATTCCTTTTAACGTTGTAAAAGCTCTCATTATTTCCACTCCCGTATATCAACAAAATGTCCAGCAACTGCCGTCGCAGCTGCCATCGCAGGCCCAACAAGGTGAGTCCTTCCACCTTTACCCTGTCTTCCTTCAAAGTTTCGATTGGAAGTAGATGCGCAACGATCACCCGGACTCAATACATCATCATTCATTGCAAGGCACATCGAACATCCTGGGTTTCGCCATTGGAATCCTGCTTCGAGGAAGATTTTGTCTAATCCCTCTGCTTCCGCCTGGCGTTTCACACGACCAGAACCTGGAACAATGATTGCTTCGACATTTTTGTGAACTTTTCTGCCTTTGACCGTGTTTGCTACTACTCGAAGATCTTCTATCCTAGAATTGGTGCACGAACCTATGAATACCTTGTTCACATGAATCTCAGAAAGTTTTTGGCCAGGCTTAAGATCCATATATGCCAATGCGGATTCAGCTGACTTTTTTTGAATTGGGTCCGAAAAGTCATTAGGACTTGGAACAGTTTTTGTAACAGGGATTACCTGACCGGGCGATGTCCCCCAGGAAACCATTGGGGCAATTTCATTTGCATCGAGAGTTACTGTTTTATCAAACTTTGCACCTGGATCCGTTGCATAGGCACGCCATTTTTTTTCTGCAGAGACAAAAGCTTCTCCCTTAGGTGCGTAGTCTCTTCCTTTGATGTAATTGATCGTGGTATCGTCTGGGGAAATTAGACCGGCACGTGCTCCAGCTTCAATTGCCATATTGCAAATGGTCATCCTTCCTTCCATGGAAAGGCTTCTGATTGCCTCTCCAGTAAATTCGATAACATAACCGGTCGCACCATCTGTTCCGATTTTACCTATAATTGCGAGTACAATATCTTTTGCAGAAACTAGAGGGGATAATTTGCCATCCACCCTAATTTCCAAAGTCTTTGGTTTCGACTGAACTAACGTCTGTGTGGCGAGTACGTGCTCCACTTCTGAAGTGCCAATACCAAACGCAAGAGCACCAAAAGCTCCATGTGTCGCTGTGTGAGAATCTCCACAAACGATCGTCATACCTGGGTGTGTAATGCCAAGCTCAGGAGCCACCACGTGCACGATTCCATTATCGGGGTGGTTTGTATCGAACAACGTGATTCCATTTTCCTGACAGTTGTTCATTAGAGTTTGCATCTGTAATACAGAAATGGGATCCGCGGTCTTCCAGTCTTTGGATCTAGTGGACACATTGTGATCCATCGTCGCAAATGTTGCGTCTGGTCTTCGGACTTTTCGTCCTGCTAGTTTTAAACTTTCAAAAGCCTGCGGGCTTGTTACCTCGTGGACTAGGTGGCGGTCGATATAGATGAGACAGGTTCCATTTTCCTCATGAACCAAATGGTCATCCCAAATCTTTTCAAACATCGTTTTCATACTAGACTCCCCTACTTCCAGTCATACCTCGGAGATGGGGTGGTTCGTCCAGAGAATTTGAAAAAAATAGACTGGTTTACGGTGTCTGAACGGTTGTACCGTTTACGTAGGTTCCAGAGACACCACTGCAATAGGCTTGCGCGGTAGTGCTATTATAGGTTGGTCCGTAGAGGATCGTAATGATGGTTCCTATACCCGATTGGGTGAGTTTGCAGGATCCAATGATTGTAGGTGTTCCGTCCTCGTCGCATTTGGAAGTTTGTTTGGTTCCTCCCGATAGACAACTTGTGAAAGAGCCATAATAGTTTTGGCAACGACCATTGGTAGTTATATCATCGCAGGAAAATTTAAATGTTTTTGTACTATTTCCATTTAAGATATCGGTTAGATCCGAATCAGAGATCGATTGAACAGGTGTTCCACTGGTTAACACGGTAAATGGACTAGAACCAGGATCTTCCTTTTGGTTTAGATACACGAGAAAACTTCCCGCCTTTGTAAAAGTTAAGGTAGTGCCTTGACCGTCAACTTTAGTATAATACTCCCCTTCTTTTGCATTTGTGTCTAAATTCAAATCCAAGGGACAACTGGTTGATACATAAAGATCCGGCTTTAATACTTTCGAATATTCAATTTTTGTTCCTATTTGCGCACCAGCTAACTGCTGCACTCCATACCAGGTATCATTTTGTTTTTCAAATTTAACTTGTTTTGCAGTAGTTGTAATACCCGTATATCCGGCTTTTAACTGACCACCAAGCCCAGCAACAGTGCATCCATTTTCCCCAGATTCTTTAGGCAATAACAGTGCGGACGTCCTATCTAAACTATTTGTTTCTCCGGAACAAAAAGATAACCCCGGGAAAGTTAGTAAAATGATCAAAATCTTAAATTTTTGAAGGAACGTCGTTTTCATTTTACCTACCTCGAAAAGAAAAACTTGTTTTACCAACTTGGATTTCGTCCAAATCATGCAATGCCTTGGGACGAAGGAGCCGTTTACCATTTAAGTATACACCACCATCACTTGCACAATCAAATAGAATAAACTTTCCTTTAACTTTTTTAACCTTTGCATGAACTAAGGACACGGATGGGTCCCGAACTACCAAGTGGTTTCTCTCTGATCGACCCAAAAAAAACTCATTCGTACGAATAGAACTCTTTTCAGAACTTCCACTTGCATCCCTACGAATCAAAAAACCAATTGCGTATGATTTGCCAGAGATGGGAATCGGTTCTTTTGTGATTGCGGCAATCTCCCTATCTCTGTTCGCTTTTTCGATAGTTTCTCCATACACGCGATCATAAACAAGCGATTCATCCGTACTCTCTTGACTTGGTGATACAATAGGAAGTTCGGTTACGGAGGAACGGTATTCATAGCCTCGTAGATAGAACAATGCGGAAAAACAAAGAGCGATTAAGAAAATGATAACAGGAAAAAAAACAAAAGGGTTTCTTAAAATCATTCCCAGAGATTTTGAAAAAGAGAGCTCATATTCGAATTCAAGATTCAAAGATCTATCGAGATTCTTAATGCTAACTTGGATTTCATTCGAATCCCATTTTGAAAAATTCCATGGTGACCGGTATTCTATCGTATAATTCGGAGAAACAAGACCTTTTAGATCTTGGAATAGTTTCGCATAAGTATCCTTATGCGAAATATGATAAAATTCACCATTCGAATAACCAACAAGTTTGTTTGCCTCTAGAGTTTGAGGAGAAAGAACTAAAACTTTGATATGTTTGTCCCGGAGTTCTTTGGCAAATTCTGGAATTTGAAATCTATCACTCCATTCTTCTTCAAAGCTCACAAGAAGAAGGACCGTATCCTGATCTTTTTTTGTTTCGATAGAGTCCAAAAGTTTTCTCCAGACTTGGATTGGTCCTTTGGCTTTCGGCTCCTTGGGATACGGAAATCCCGTTTTCAATTCATTGGTTCGAATCTTTTCATAAAGATGGAGTTTTGTATCGGATTGGATGTGGAGGATACTCTCGCCGTTTGCACCTTCTACTATCTCCACAAGCGATCGAGCAAGTTGTAAAAACCAATTTCGGTCCTCGGCACCTTGGTAACTAGGTAAAGAAACGTAGAATCGAATCCGATTCGGTTCTTGGTTCCTTCGCAAACGAAACTGACTGACAATTTGATTCACTTCCGAAGATCGCTCTGCGATGGAAATGGATTCCTCCATTCCGAGATCCGATTCTGAATGAAATTCAACTTTGACGTTCGGGTAATTTGAAGTATCCAAACCTTTGAGCGTAACCTTGGATTCTGGAAGGATCGAAATAGGGAAAAGTAATATAATCCCTATCCAGTTAAACAAATATCTGGTGGGCCTTGAGTAATTCTTTTCCATAATCAGATTTTGGTTCAAAACGTTTTGATTCGATAGGTCCCGATTCCAGGACTTTCCCTTCTTTCATTATCGTAATCCAAGAACCCAGACTTTCGGCAATCCTAAGGTCATGCGTAATAAAAACAACAGCTACACCCGACTTTGCCATTTTTTTTACCGACTCCAGAACGATTTTCTCGGAGAAGGCATCCAAACCCGTAGTTGGCTCATCCAAAACTAGGACTTTGGTTTTTTTTAGGAAAGCCATGGAAAGGCAAACTCGTTGTTTTTCTCCGCCAGATAGGTTTTTTGGATAACTGTTCCATTTCCATTCCGGATCGTTTATTTTTAAATCTTCCCAAAGATTCAAAATACTCTCCTTAGAAAGTTCCTCGTTTCCCGAAAATCGGAGGAAGTCCTCCATTTGGGAGGAAATCTTTCGGTAGGGATGAAACGCCAAATTGGGGTTTTGTGGAACTAAAAATAAATCTTTTTTCACTCTTGATTGGAATTCAGTAAGTCCCAAATGATCCAGATCCAGACCCAAAACAGAAAATTGATTCGATCGCACTTTTGCAGATTTTGGAAACAATCCGAAAAGTGAAAGGCCAAGCGTCGATTTTCCAGATCCTGAGGAACCTACGACCATATGAATTTGCGAATCTGTTAGGCGGAATGAAATACCGTTCCAAATTTTTTGACCAGTCGGCATTTGGATATAAGCATCACTTATATCAACTGCAGCTTCAATTGTTTTCACTTCCTAATCCAAATTGAATAATTCTTTTTCAATAATAGAACAAAGAATAT
Source organism: Leptospira sp. (assembly GCA_025457985.1). GTDB lineage: Bacteria > Spirochaetota > Leptospiria > Leptospirales > Leptospiraceae > Leptospira_A. The sequence continues at coordinate 1,263 of JALOTI010000089.1, read as the reverse complement.
GGCCAATCAATATATGAGACTCCTGAATTCTTGCCGTCGTTTTTGAAGGGACAATGATTTCACAATCGGCAACCGATTTTAACTTTCCACCGGTTCCACCCAAAAGTAAGATTGTTTTCATACCAATCTTTTTTGCTTCTTCAACCGCCAAAATTATGTTTTGCGAATTACCCGATGTAGTAAGTCCCACAAAAACATCTTTCGGTTTTCCAAAAGCCTGAACTTGCCTTTGGAAGACATACTCATATCCATAATCATTGGAACAAGCTGTAATGACGGCTTGGTCTGCATTCAATGCCAAGGCGGGAATCGCCTTTCTTTCATTCCCAGACTTGTAACGAACAACGAGTTCAGCTGCAATATGAGAGGCATCACAACTAGATCCACCATTACCACAAAAAAATGCGGTTCCATCTGTTTGGAGTGATCGAACGAGAATTTCTCCAGCCTTTTGTATATCGTTCAAAAGAAGAGGTATTAAGTTTTGTTTTACTGCGATCGAGTCCTGTATCTGATTTTCAATGAGTTGTTTATAATCCATTTTCTTTCTTCCTTCGTTCGCCAAGCAGTTGAATCTTAGTTCCAAATTCTTCTAGGGCAGAACTAAATCCATAAAGATTTTTTACTTTAGAATGAGGATTGCCAAAATCTAAGGCTCCGAGATTCAAATAAAAGAACTCATCACGGACAAGATCCAATTGTCGTTTGGTTGCTACCGATTCAAAAAAAATTCGACATTCTTCTCCTAAGGCAAGAATGGCTAAGGCCATCACATTGGGTGAAACTTGTAAAATAAGCTGTTCTTTCCAAAACCTTTCCCAGTTTAAGATAACCTGCCAATCTCCCAAATTTTCGTTTCCTGCTAAAAATAAGTCTGTTTTTGGAATCGAAAGTTTAGACAAAAAGGATTCCAAGTCACCGATTTCTTTTCGGAGATTCAAATTCAACTCACCCTCTTCTAAATGAAGAACGCCTCCCCACTTGCCTTCTTTTGTTTTATACAGATGATTTCCAGTTAGTATCATAAGAGAAAATTCATTACTTTCGAGCCGAAACAATCGTTCATTCGTTTTTGTTATGCGAATGTTGGATTGAGTAATCGATTCTCCGACTTTCATTCTTCTTGTTGGAAGTTTTTTTTGAAAGGTATCCTTCGCAATCTCCCATTCAGATAGGAAGTCCCTCGGTTGTTTTTTACCGGTTTTTTTGGAGCCAGTATCGTGATTTCCCTTTCTCCAAAAAAATAGAAATCGGTGCAAGAAG
>JALOTI010000088.1 GCA_025457985.1 Leptospira sp. | reverse complement strand
CCCCTCCAGATATCAAAATACCACCTGGTTCCGATGCATGCTCCAATCGTGAGGCGACATTCACAGGTCCGCCTATGATTGTATAATCCATTCGTTCGTTCGTTCCGAAATTTCCAACTGTCACATATCCAGTGTTAATTCCAATTCGACACGTGAGATTTTGATTAATTCCAGACTTTCGCCAATACTCATCTAATGCAGGCAGGCTATCTCTCATTTCGATTGCCATTTTGACACAATTTAAGGCATGCGCAGTATCGTTTTCAAATGTCGGTGCCCCAAAAAAAATCATAATGGCATCACCAATGAATTTATCAATTGTTCCACCATACTTGATCGCAATGCCGGACATAACGTCCAAATATTTGTTTAAACAGTCGGATAGAATCTCAGGTTCAATGGAATCTGTGATTGTGGTAAACCCAACAATGTCCGAGAAAAAGATCGTCAGTTTTCTTCTTTGGTGAGAGATCGAAGTCTCAGCTTCCCCCGCTTGACCAACGATCATCTCATACAACTGCGGAGAGAGATACCGGCGCATTCGATCCATATACATTTGGATCTTTTTGTTGTTTTCTAAAAGTTCGTTTTCTACTTCCGTTGAGTGGTCAATGATGTTTTGGTAAAGTATCTCAAGTTCAGCATATTTTGCTCTTTCTTCATCGAGAAGCTCATCCAAATTTTCGGAACTCATTCCACCTAACCTCGTTTTTTCATTATCATGACAGTGATGTCATCATATAACTGTACGCCATTGATGAAGGCATAAATATCTTCGAAAATTTTATCCAATATTTGGTCTGTTGTTGGTAAGTTGGCATACTTTTCCAAGGATTCTATTAGGCGTTTGCTACCAAATTGCTCGCGGGCTGTGTTTTCTGCTTCTGTTGCTCCATCTGTGTAGAGAAGGATGATATCACCTGGATTGAGTTCGATTTGTTTTTCATGAATGAACTCATCTATATTTTCCGTTAAACCAACTAACATACCATTATCGATCGTATCGATGATCTCAGTTTTTTTCTTAGAAGCACGGTAGACCAAAATCGTTTCGTGTTGGCCAGCAGTTGTAAACACTCCGTTTTTATAGGCGAAAAGCGAGAGTGTCAAATTACGAATGTCTTTCATCCGAATATGTATATTGGAAAATAAAATCGTATTGATCGATTTCAAAGCTTCTGTAAGAGAAATCACTTTGGAACGGAGTGTAGTGATAAAGGCAGATTGAGTCATAAGCATAACAACTCCGGATGCTAGACCATGGTCCGTAACATCACCTATGCCTATATAGATGGTCCCATCTTCGTGAGGAATTACATCATAATAATCTCCCCCAACTTCATTTGCTGAATCCATTCGTGCGGAAATCTCAAGATCTTTGATTTCTTCCAATTCTTCTTTTCTTGGTAGAACCATCGCTTGGATCTGCCTTGCAACATCAAGCTCCATCCCAAGTCGCATATTCTCTTCAAGAATAGCTTGTTTTTCCGTATTAAAAATTAAATCCGCTTGTTCTTGTGTGGTTCTTGATGTGTTGAGGATTGCATATAAAATCAATCCACCAGTTACGACCATATAAAGTAATATGAGAAAGATTCCCATGGGAACTGCACTAACGATAAAGAAAGTACTGTTCTCTTCTAAAAATTGAGGCTTTAAGGAAGTTGACAACTCCATAAGCATCGCATTAAATTGGCTCATCTCTGGGAAAAAGTAAATCGTGAGAGCTGCATACTCGATGAGTAGAACTCCTACGGCAAAGATGATCGACTTAGTGTTGTTACGTATCGATGCAAGTGCGATGAGAATGAAAAATACATAAATCATCGGAGCTGCATATACTAAGCTCGGGTTCTTTTGTGTGTAAGCGCTATACCCAGTAACAAATGTTAAAAGTGATATTTCTAAAAAAGAGGAAAGAAATTTAAAGATATTGAGGTAATTCCCCGATTTCTTAAGTGAAAAGTATACAACGAAGTTGTAAAACAATAAGACAAGAATGGCTGAAGTTTGAAAGTAAAACTCCTTCACAGGTCGGCCAGACAAGAGTCCTAATGTTGCGAAGATGACTAGAAAACCTAGGAAGAAGAATCGGAATCGAGTGGCAAATGTTTCCGCCCGGAATTCTCCCTGAAAGGCAATCTCTTTGAGTTGTTTTTTATAGTAGTCCGAGAGGACGAATCGGTTTTCGTTAGAAGAGGATTGCGGCATAGATGATCTTTGTCTTTTATATATCTTCGTTTTATAGAATGCGGAAAATTAGCTTAAAAAGTCATACATTTTGCATAAATTGCAAATGATTTTTCTATTTTTTGCGGAGGAATCGCAAACTCATGAGCCAAATTAAGATCCGCCTTGCCGAAACTGAATCCGATCGCCAAAAGATCTTCCAACTCCGCTATGATATCTATGTTCAGGAAATGAACAGAAAGCAATCGTACGCGGACCACAGCCTATTGCGCATCGAAGAACCTTACGACGCTACGGGCCATTTGTTCTTGGCCGAAACTGAGGAAGGTGAGGTCATCGGAACCGTTCGGATCAATTTTAGAAAGGATGGTCCCTTAGAATGTGAGGAACTCTATGATATGGAAGAGTTTCGTCCCTTCTACCCTGACAAAGTTTCCATGTCGACCAAACTTATGGTTAAGAGAGAATACAGAAGTTCCGCCGCGGCCAGCATGCTTTGCATGAAAATCTATGAGCACGCTCGGCAGAATGATGTTCTACTCGATTTTATTGATACCAACCCTCACTTAGTGCGCCTCTACAACCAAGTCGGTTACAGGTTGTACAAAAAGAACATTGACCATCCTGATTATGGAAATGTAATTCCGATGGTATTTCTCTTAGATGACAATGAATACCTCAAACAAATCCATTCCCCATTCCTAAGGCTCGCAAAAAGATTCCCTGCGGGAACCGAACTTGCGCAACTCTTCCAAAGTCGATTTCCCGACTACAAGGACATCCGACCTCTGTTTGCAATGGATGGTGATGAAGTGTGGAGTTCAATCGTCCACGATATGGCTCTTCCTCCGAGCCAAATCCTATCCTTTTTGCGAGGGTTTAGTGAAGAGGAATCTAAAAAACTTCTGTCTATGCTCGATCTTATCGACTATGAGGATAAAGCAATTGTCTTCCGACAAAACCAAGAAAGCCAAGGTCTCTTTTGTGTTTTGGATGGGTCCGTGGAAGTAGTTGTTACGCGAGATGATGGGGTAAGGTCTACGATATCCATCTTGAACCAAGGGGAAATTTTTGGTGAGTTAGGTTTTGTTGCTAAAACCCAAAGGAACGCCGACATCATTGTTCGGGACCATGCAAAATTACTCGTGCTGACCCCTAATGAATTTCAAAAACTAGAAGTCCAAAGTCCGAATCTGGCGATCAAACTCTTAACGAATTTATTTGTAATTCTTGCACAAAGGTTTAATGAAATGTCCCGCCGCATGCTCGAATTTCGAAAACTCTATGAGATGGGCGGAAAGTCGGAAGATTAAGAAATTTCTAGAACCACCTGGTCCCAAAGTTTTTTGAAGTTAGAAAGTGATTTGGACTGCCAAGAAACGTTGAGAGATCCTTGGATCTTTATCTGGTAGGACGCACTTTTCCTAGAGTCAATAATGAACATGGAAAGGGTGGTGATGCCCGAACTGTTCACGAATTGTAATTCGCGAAAGTCCATGGTTAAAACTGCCCCTTGGCAGTGGTTTGCGACATCTCTTAAAAAGACGTTGATGGGTTCGTAAGCGGGGAGGGTTTGCAAACGTATGGAGCCTACGAAAGTAACGGTCTTGGATGCTTCGTCGTATTGAATATTGTAATCTAAATCTTTAATTTCCATGAAGCTCGCCTTTATATCTCTTCCACGTTGATGACGGCGCGTACCGTTATTTCATGAGTATCGGCATCGATCTCCTTAAAACTATAGCCAAATCGAACAGGATAGTCTTTCAACATCATTAAAAGTCCCAGACCAGATTTTGTATCTCCGTCTTCTTTTGTCTCCAAAGTATTGAAATAAAGTTCCTCAATATTTTCAGAAATCAATTTATTTACGAAGGATTCAAAGCCCTCTCGCAAATTTTTGGAGGCAATATTCAAAACATCAATCTTTAAAAGATTGCCGTAGTGTTTTAACTCTACGTTGATCCTGCCTTCCCTGGCCTTCGAAAATTTAGAGGCATTCTCTAACAGTTCATTGATGATAGTGGAAAGAGAGTTGGCCTTGGCGTCACTTGCCTCGTAACAATAGGAATAAAAACCCGCAACAAAGTTTGCTGTGAGCCCGCACCGCCTCCAATATGTTGTCATATCAATAGGTTGGAAGATGAGCTTGAGTTGTCCATCTGCGGGAAGAGTCTCTGGGATCAGATGGTATTCTCCGAGGATTTTAAGGTCGTTATGATTCAATGTTTCCTCCGCTACTTCTGGTAAACATGAGTTTCAATGTTCAATGTGAATTTCACACGGTTAGACATATATTCCGATTGGCATTTAGAATACAAGTCTTGCATTCCGTCGGGATGCCCCATAAAAGACATCATCGACCAACCTGTCATCATACCCAAATGGATTTTTGGGTAGTCTAGGATTGGTTTGTCATCATTTCCTTCGTTGGTAGCAAGAAAGTCTGTTCTCGCTGCCAATTGGAATCCTAAATCTTTCATCAATCCAGGCACTTTTTCCATGACATAACGGTCGGCAGGGTGAATGGTAGCATGTTTTTCAACCATATCCAATAAAACTTTTGGTCCTGTGAATGTTTTATCATTGGGGCAAGTGATAAGAACCTTCCCACCTGGCTTTAATACACGGTAGAATTCCTTAAGTGCCTTTTGCGGTTCTTTGATATGTATGAGAACCATCGAATTGAACAGAAAATCAAAGGAATTGTCTGGATAGGGCATCTCTCTGACATCTGCAACCTTCCAATCAATCTTTGGATAAGAGAGTTTGCAATACTGAACCATTTCTTCCGAAATGTCGCAGGCAGACCACTTGAGATTGGGATTTTTTTTTGCCAAAAAACTTCCCAGAATACCCGGCCCTGCACCGGCATCGAGAGCAGTCCCTTGGAGAGAGGAAAAGTCGATTGAATCGAGAAACGGGTCAAGGAGCAGTCGAAATAGATTCGCCTGAGCAGAGAGCCTTGGCATCTCATCATGGATGGATATTTTTTGTGTATATAGATTTTCGCTCAAAACAGTGCACCAAGATATTGGATTCGTAGAGTAATCCTTTTTTTAAGCGAATGTAAAAAGAATTACAAGTGTTTTTCCTAAAGAATTCAGAATTTCGGACTTTTCTGAATTTTAATAAGACATAATAAGGATATTTATTCTAACCTCCTTGCTACCACACCATCCACATCACTTCCATTATTGAATTCATGCGGATACGTATATCCCCTTTCACTTGCGGATGTGATCTTTACGTAAACAAACCCATTGGTCTGAATATTTGTGACTAGAGCTCCATTACATGCACCTGAAGCAGTTAGATTCGCTAAATCGAATCCATCACCTCCACCTAACAAAAAAGTACCGGATGTAACGGTAAATAGCTGCTCTAAAGTGAACGGGTTTGTGACCATATTATAATGAACAGGATGGACACCTGCGAATCCTGACCAAGATGTTAGTTTGTTAAGGGTTGCTGGGGTTGGGTCGTGGTTTAGAGTAAACCCACAATAGGTAACGTTGTCTTGCGACACTTCAACTACGGCAGGATCCATCGCATAACGATCTGTTGAGCCTGAATTACGAAATGGGTTTTCATAAACAATGAAATCAATTCCTGCAACATTCTTTACGGTACCTTCAAAAGACAGTGTGATACTTGAACCAGCACCTGTTTTATCTAAGGCATAGACATCGAGGGAACCAGCAAATTCTCCTTCGCCACAAATTCCATTGATTGCCTTATTTCGGTCGTTAAAACCAGAGACATTCGAAACAGTTCCCCCGATAATAGATTTCGCTAAGTTTATGTTAGACGGAATGTTATTCGGAGGACAGGTTCTTTGCGTTCCAGAACCTGTCGCCAAAAGTGGAAGCAATGTTTCCCAATTGTTTTGTTTAGGTTCATTGCAACCGGTGGTAAGAAAGAAAAGGAAACCCAAAAATAGGGGGATTTTTTTTTCCAAACTTGATTTCTTGGGTTTCACTTTTTTCATAATCTATTTCTAATTTTAAAAGATTCTTTTTTACTTTCTCTCAAGTCGAGTAAAAGAAAATCCACCACAACCTGCTGTACCAGGATTTGTCCTGTTCGAAGTATCTGTCTGAGCTTTTGCTTCTTCTAGAGTTTTTCCAAAGGCAACCGTACAAGACCAATAGCTGTTTTCTTTAGCCGTGTTTCTGAAGAAAAAAACTTTGTTGTACTTTCCTTTGTTTGTATCTCCAGCAAAACAAGCACCGTTATTTTCTGGATTTTGTGTGATTAAACTTCCTTCGGTATTATTGAATTCAATTATAATATAACAACTGCTAAATCCAGTTGAGTCATCTAGTTGAATTCCTTTTTGTCCTGCCTTGGCGCTGAATGTGGTAAGATTACCAAGCGTTGTGCCATTTCCAGTGAAGCTATTCCAAACTCCGTTTAGAACGAAATCTTTACCTGCTTCTGAGTTTTGACCTGCAAGCAATCCAAATACAAAATTGGAATCAGCTTTTGAAGAATCGACTTGGTTTGGCTGGTTACACCCAATAAAAAGGGAAAAACCCAAAGCCAAAATGATTGTTAACTTTTGTCTCATAAAAGTCTCCTAAATTTAAATTTAGGGGACACGAATCAAATTAAGTAGATATACGTATAACCTATGTTATATGCATATTAACGGTTGCTTAAATATTGATACGGGTGCCCCGATCGCCTTCGGGGCCCCTTTCACTAAAAGAAGAATCCTTTAGTGTCAGTTTGTAAAGTACCCATACCGCGAGGTTTCTTTACGGGGAAGATCTGGCTCACCAAACCAAAGTTTGGCTTACAGTTGCGGGTCAGCACAGGAATCTCACCTGTTTCCTCCCTGAAGGTAAGTCAACGATCGAAAGGGTAGGAATTTTTGCAAGAAAAAATTATGTAAATTTTTTGCCAAGTAAGGTTTGGAAGTATGTAATTCCTTCTGCGATCGGATCATCAGATCCCTTTCGCTTCCGGAGCATGCCTGTCATATCTAGAACAATGACTCCGTACATCCAGCTCCACATAAGGCGTGCTATAGCAGGATATTCATTTTTTGGATAAGGAAATTCACCAGAATCAAAGCCCTTTCGAATCGTTTCCAAAAAAAATCGATAACTTTTTGGAAGTTGTGGAAAGGCCTTTCTATGAACTCCGCCATAGTCTGTAACAAACATAACTTTGTGGAGTTCCTTGTTATTGGTTGCAAATGCGAAGTAGGCACGTGCAATTGCGGCAAGTTTTTCTGTGGCACCCTCAGGGAATACAGATGCCAGTCGATCACCCGTCAGGATGTCGCATACAGCGGCTTCGGGCAGGCTGTTG
>JALOTI010000087.1 GCA_025457985.1 Leptospira sp. | reverse complement strand
TGAGGAAGATTCGGAACTTGGAGATTTTATTGAAGACAAAGAGGTAATTAGCCCTCTCAATTCTGCTGCAACTTCGATTCTCTCCGAACAGATCCGACAGGTTTTACAAACACTTCCTGCAAGGGAACAGAAGGTCATTCGGATGCGGTTTGGTTTGGATGATGGATATGCCCAGACCTTGGAAGAGGTGGGATACCAGTTTAAGGTAACTCGAGAACGAATCCGTCAGATTGAGGCTAAGGCTCTTCGCAGACTCCGCCACCCAAGTAGATCTAAAAAACTGAAAGACTATATTGATTGAAACCCAGAAGTTAGATCCAAGAAAACTTGGATCTATTAACTGCTGTAAGTTGAACACCGAACCTCCCTTTTTTGGGAGGTTTTTTTTTAGAGGGTAGCCCGGAGTGATTTGATTAAGTTGGTAACTTCCTTCAGGGAGTGTTGCTTTTCCGCAACCGTCCAACCTAAATCCTTCGCCAATAGATTGTTCACGGGAGTGACTAGAGATTCTGCGATTTCTAAGTTAAGAAATAAGATCCTCCATCTTCTTGCGAGTACATCAAGTGCGCTCATCGCAAATTCTTTTTTGATGAAGTGGCGAACCTCTTCGACATAGAATCCAGATCCTTTTTTGATTTCTTTTGGAGACTTACCGAGAATGGTTGTTGCCTCACCGCCATACGCATCCGAGAGTCTCTGTGCTGTCTCAAAGCTAATATTATAAAGCGTTTGTAACTTGGACGGTAGGTGTTGGGAATAACCATCGGCACCTGGATATGCGAAAGTTGCAGTCTCACAATCTTTCTTTTCGCGAAGTTTTCCAACTTCTATAAGTTTGTCGGTGAGGTCTTCCGCCATCTTACGGAATGTGGACCACTTCCCACCGGACATGGTCACAAGGCCAGAATCAGAAACTAATATGGCTTCTTCCCTGGAAATTGATTTTGTATCTTTGTTGCCTGTGGGTGATATCAGAGGGCGAAGACCTGAAAATACAGACTCAATATCTTCTTTTTTTAAGTTTACATCCAGATTTTCATTTCCTGTCTGTAATAAGAACTCAACTTCATCCTTTAAGGGCAATGGTTCTTCGGATATTTTCTCGATAGCAGTATCAGTTGTACCCAGAAGGACCTTTCCCTCCCAAGGAATCACAAAGACAACCCGCCCATCTTTTGTTTTAGGAATGATCATGGCAGTCCTGCAAGGTAACTTCTTTTTATCAAAAACCAAATGAATTCCTTGGCTTGGCGAAAGTACTTTGTGTGTGTTCGGATCATCTAACAGTCGTATATTATCAATCCAAACTCCAGTTGTATTTGCCACTACCTTTGCTTTGATCTGAATTTGTTTTTTTGTGATTAGATCCTTTGCAACAACTCCCGTAATTTTTCCATTTTCTTTCAAAAAGGAAACCACTTCCATGCGTGATAAAATATCGGCGCCGTTTTCTTTAGCCGCTCGAATCGCCGCAATGTTCAATCTTGAGTCGTTGAACTGGGCATCGTAGTAGGCAATCCCACCTTTTAGATCCTTAGATTTGAGAGAGGCAAAGTAGTCCAGAGCTACCGTTTTGGATATCCGTTCGTGTCCAGGAACAACGGATCGACCAGCGAGCAGATCATAGATCGTAAGGCCAATGGAGTAGAAAGGTTTTTCCCACCATTTATAGGTGGGAAGGACAAATTGGAGAGGTTTTACCAAGTGGGGCGCGTTGGAAAGCAGGCGCTTTCTTTCTGAAAGAGCTTCGTAAATTAGCTTAAAATGGAACTGGGCAAGATAGCGAACCCCACCGTGGATCAGTTTTGTGGATCTTGAGCTAGTTCCAGATGAAAAATCCTGTTTTTCTAAAACAGCAACCTTGTATCCTCGCAAGGTTGCATCAAGGGCTGTGCCAGCACCAGTTGCCCCACCACCTAGGATTAAAATGTCGTAAGAAGTGGATTCAAATTTTTTGAGGAATTGTTTTCTATCGTCTTTTAGTGTCATTCGAATTTAAAACTTTGAGAGTTGCCTATACAGATTCTACGGTTAGTATTGTCAAAAGTCACCATTTCTACCATTCAAAATTTTAAGAAAAATGAAATCTGAGAAAGAATTACAAACCGAACTCGAAACCATCCGACGGGGAACTGTTGAGATTTTAAGTGAACCTGAACTAGTCGAAAAACTGAAAAACAAACCCTCGCTCACAATTAAGGCAGGATTTGACCCCACGGCTCCTGACCTCCATTTAGGGCATTTTGTTTTGCTCCGTAAACTCAAACACTTCCAAGATTTGGGTCATGAAGTTAATTTTATGTTAGGGGATTTTACGGCTATGATCGTAGACCCCACGGGAAAATCGGATACAAGAAAACGACTTTCTCGGGAAGAAGTTTTAGAAAATTCAAAAACCTATCAATCACAAGTATTCAAAATTTTAGATAAAGAAAAAACAAAAATCGTTTATAACTCTACTTGGTGTTCTGAAATGAAATTTGAACAAATTTTAATTCTAACATCTAAATATACTGTTTCTCGAATGTTGGAGAGAGACGATTTTACAAAAAGATATAAAGCAGGAAATCCGATTTCTATGATTGAGTTTCTCTATCCTTTAGCACAAGGGTATGACTCAGTCGAAATGAAGGCTGATGTAGAGTTAGGTGGAACAGATCAAAAGTTCAATATGCTTGTGGGTCGTGATCTCCAAAGGGAGTATGGGCAAAAACCCCAAGTAGTAGTAACTCTTCCTCTCTTGGTTGGACTCGACGGAGTAAAAAAGATGTCCAAGTCATTGGGGAACTATGTTGGCATCACAGAAAAGCCAATCGATATGTATGGAAAGTTGATGTCCATCTCCGATGATCTAATGTGGAACTACTTTGAGCTTTTAACCGACCTTCCTCATTCCGAAATCACAAAAAGGCAGGCTGGAATCAAAGATAAGTCCCTCCATCCTAAAGATGTAAAAACAGAACTTGCACTACTTATAATGAACCAACTCCACCCAGAGTCGGAGAACAGAGAGGCTGTGGCGGAGTGGACTCAGATCCACAATACGAAAAATAGAGCTCTTCCTGACGAAATCCCTGAAGTGGTTCTTGGTGATGAGTTTTTTTCGGAAAAGCCACCCGCATTATTATACGTTTTAGCCCAGGTCCAATTTTTACCCTCAGTCTCAGAGGGAAGGAGGCTTGTTCAGGCTGGTGGTTTGTATTTGAATGAAGAAAAACTGAATGATGCCAGCTTGCTCTTGGAACGTGGGAAAGAATATCTAATCCGCCAGGGGAAAAAAGGGAAGTTCCTTCGGCTTAGATCCTAGACCTTTTGCCGGTTTAGATTCGGTTTTGCAAATCCGATATTCAGAGTAAGGACACCCATACCTAAATGTCGACCGATCCAATAAATGACGAAAAGGAAATCCAAGATATCGTTCATGAGCTTTCCTTAGATATAGAAAAAGATCGTGAATTTGCAAAAAGACTAAAACGCATTCTACTGGTTGGTGCACTGATAGCAATCGGTGCTTTTTCGTTTGGAGTTTTTACCTATCTTGTTTATTTGAACTTTTCAGTATCAAAATTGGAGACGGAGGTAAAGGAAAAAGACAAAAGTTTAAGGGAATTAGAACAATCCTTGTTCTCTCTGATGTATCAGGAACAACTCAGAGATGAACTAGTGCTATCTCTTGATATTGATTCTGACACAAGTTTGAAGAAACAAGTCGATGAAAATGTTGAATTTTTAAAAGAGGTAAGTCAATCTCATAAAGGAAAAAATATCTTACGTGGAAATGAAAATTTTAAAGAGATTGCCCTCACTTTTGACTTAGCAACTGGAGAGGAACTTCCAACGCTTTATAATTATGTCAAAGAGTATGACATCAATGTAACTATTTTTTTATCAAATGAAAGACCGTCCGATGTTTCTGGCAGTTTTTTTCATAGGCAAAACTTAGATTATATCAAACGACTAGCTAAAACGGATAAGGTGGAATTTGCGAATCATACCTGGTCCCATTTCAACTACCAAAGATCCGTAATGGAATCCTCCTTAAAAAAAAGGACAGTGTTGGAATACTTAAGTAAATCGGTTTTAGATCTGCCTCAGATGGCAGAGGAATTAAAAAGGGTAGAAGATATGTTTTATTCTTTAACCAAACAAGAGTTAAAGAAGTATTACCGTTTGCCGTATGGAGCCTTAAGCCAATTAATTTTGGATGCACATGCTAGTTTAGGTTATGACCAACATATAATGTGGTCTAGGAACTCGAGAGGTAGTTTGGATTTACCTGACTACATCCACAAACAGTTTCTATATAAAAAATCGTCGAATGGAAAGAAGGAAGTGGTCAAAAACCCTCACTACAAAACGAGTGAAGAAACGTTAGCTTTCTTGGATGCATGGGAAAGAGTTGATCCGAACGGAATGAACGGTTCTATCATCCTCATGCACTTGGGGGGACCAAGAAAATTCGATAAACTCATACATATTCTGCCTGAATTTATCACAAAAATGAAAGCTAAAGGTTACAAATTTGTAACTGTTAGCCAAATTCTTAATTCGAGAGCAGATTAAACATACTTTCGTTTATTCTTCACTTTTCTGAAACTTGCAATTAGCCATTCTTTGAAGGTATACAGATTTAAATAGAATACTGGAACCATTATTAATGTGATGAAAGTTGCAAATGCAAGCCCCCATCCAAATGCCAATGCCATAGGTACGAGAAATGGATCCCTACCACCAATTCCGTAGGCAGTTGGCAATAGACCTAATACCGTTGTGACTGTTGTTAGTATAACTGCTCGTAAGCGGATATTACCAGCTTCAACTAGGATTTCAAATGTGCTGAGATTCGGATTTTCGATTCGGAGTTGATTCGCACAGTCCACAAGCACAATCGAATCGTTAACCACAACTCCCGCTAGTCCTACGATTCCTAAAAATGCAAGAAAGGAGAAAGGTTGGCCATGGAGTAAAAAGGCAAATATCACACCGATTACTGCAAATGGGATGGCACTCATAACAATGAGAGGTTGTCCAAGAGATTTAAAAAGAGAGGCAAGAATCATAAAGATAATGATGAGACCCGCTCCAAAAGCAATCAAGAGCGAGTTCATAGACTCTTCTGTATCTTTGTTTTCGCCTGAAAAACGAACTGTATAACCTGGGTACTTTTCAATAATCCCATAACCGGCTTTTTTTGTTTCCAGGTTTACTTGCCTTGAAGTTGTGACTGTTTCATCTATATTTGATGTAACAGTAAGTAATCGTTTCCCATCTAAATGGTTGATAGATGCTCGACCAGGAGACCTTGTGTAATTTGTGAGTCGAGAAACAGGTATTAGGTTGCCTGTTAAGTTGTTTACGTAGACTTTATTTAAGTTGCTGAGACTGGTGCGATACTCCTCTGGAAATCGGACCCTTACATCAACCTCTTCATCGGCACGTTTTATTTTAGTGGAAACCGTTCCTTGTAATGCAGTGTTTATGGCGAGAGAAACTGATTGAACACTTACACCAGCAAGAGACGACAAAGACTCATCCACAGTCAGTCGAATTTCATCCTTTCCTTCGTTAAAATCATCCCCGATGTCCATCACGCCATCCATTTTTGAAAGAATCGCTTTGTATTCAGCACCGATCTTTTGTAAGGTGGCAAAATCATCTCCCTTGATTTCGATCGCAACAGGTTTCCCAACTGGAGGTCCACCTGCTAATTTTTCAAATTCTAGATTAACGAGTTTTCCTTGGAGAGATTTGAATTGAGGTGGGATTTCTTACGCAACAACTTCATCGCCAGGTTTATTATTCGAATTTTCTTTACTCAGTTTTTCTTCTAACAAGAGTAAGGCTTTGTCATTCAAAAGGTACTTCGTGTTTTGTCTGACAATTTCGATGATTTTTTCTGTGGATCTTTCTCTGGTTTCATCTGGTGTTAGATACACCATAATCTGAGCATAATTTTTGCCACGTTTAGTAAAAGGATCGTTCGGATCCTTTTGTATGATACCTATACGAGAGATGTAGTTTTCTACCTCTCCCTCTTGGAGTTTTGAGACAGCATATTCGATTGCTTGGATGTATCTATCTGTCTCTTCTAAGGTGAGTCCCGTTTCTGCGGTGACTCGAACTTGAAAGGTTTCGATGGCACCAGGGAATAGTTTGAATTTTCCGAATTTTCCTTGGATCATAATGGAAAAAATGAAGAGTCCCATTAATATTGCCACCATACGGATTCTATGTGTTAAAGCAAAACGTAAAAGAGGAAGATAAAAATTGGTCTTAAATCGAACAAACCAATGAGATTCTTCCTTTACTTCTCCCTTCATATTCGTAGATTTACTGACATCGTAAAGGTGAGAAGGCAACATAAAGAAAGCTTCAAACAGCGAAGATAGTAGAGAAAGGATCACAACCATTGGAATGGATTTGATAAATTTTCCAAAGATACCGGTCATAAACAACATCGGTCCAAAAGCTGCAATTGTTGTTGTGATCGTCGCAGTTACGGGAGCAATCACCTCACTGGTTCCTCGCATTGCCGCTTCGAAAGGTGCAAGTCCGTTTTCCAAATGGCGATACACGTTTTCACAGATTATAATGGCATCATCAACAAGAATACCTACGACGATGATAAGACCCATCATGGAGATAAGATTGAGAGTCATGCCAAAGTAGTTCATTGCAATGAAGGTCATAGCGATGGAGATGGGAATCCCAAGGGCCGTCATTAGAGCCATCCGCCATCCGAGAAAAACGAAAAGTGATGCTGTTACTAGAATCAATCCTGAGACGGCGTTTGAGGTCAATACTCCAAGTCTTCGCCGAATATATTTGGAGAGGTCATTTACAAATGCATATTGTAATTTCCCGTCTGTGGTTTTGATAAATTCTTTTACGATCTTTTTGGACTCATCAACCACCGCAATGGCATCTGCTTTTTCACGTTTAATGATTGTTAATGCGATTGCTATTTCCCCATTTGACTTATCGAGGTATTCGGAATCTTCAAATCCTTCTGTTACTTTTGCAATGTCTTTGATTCGAACGGATCGCCCAGCATCATTTGTTCTAACAAATACATTCTCAATTTCTTCTGCACTATCAAATTCGCCGACGGTTCTAACTATGATTTCTTTATTTCGCTCATTGATGTTTCCGCCAGGGAAATTGATATTCCGAAGCCTGAGTGCATTAATCACTTGAGCAGATGAGATTGACATTGCGTTCAATTTGTCCGGATAAAGATCCACTTTCATCTCACGTTCCCGCCATCCTCGTTTTGTGATGCGAGCCACGGTTGGTAGATCTTTTAATTTTTCTTCTAAGATTTTAGCGAGATCACGGATCTCAGTTGGGCTGAGTTTCGGTTTACCATTGTCAAACGTTGGAGTGAGATGTACTTCGATCACCGGTTGTCTGGCAGTTGTGATTTCTGTTACAATTGGGTCTTCTGCTTCGGCGGGAAGGTCCTGTACTCTGTCGATGGCAGATTTGATATCATCTACAACTTTTTGTGTGTTTTTT
>JALOTI010000086.1 GCA_025457985.1 Leptospira sp. | reverse complement strand
AATAAATCATATAGATAGTCTTTTTGTTCATAGATACTGGCATCAGAAAAATAAATTTTTCCATCAGAAGAAATATCCAAATCGTCCGCAAATTTAAATTTTTTCCCTTCAAACTCATCCACAAGAACTAGAAGATCACCGTTTTTCGAAATTGACAAAAGTCCTTTGTAAGCATCCGCAACAATTAGGTTTTGTTTTTTATCAAATTGTACACCAAGAGGTCTTCCCCCAGTATTCGTTATGTAAAATACCTCTCCAAGCGGGTTGATTTTTATAATATTACCTTTCGAATCGCCACCATAAATATTACCCTCATCGTCCAAATCCAAAGACTCGAGACCATTTACTTTTCCTTTTGCGATTAACTTGGCATCTTTTAAATAGGAATTCTTCTCATAAATACCGGTAAAATCTGGTTTTATCGCTGGATTGTAAGGAAGTGGATCAATCGATTTGCAATTTGTCAATAGAACGAATCCAAGGATTCCAATCAACAGCTGAAGAAAATCAAAACGGAACTTAGGATTCATACTTTGTCTCTTTTTCTTGTGATAATAGTTCATCTTTTTTCTTCCACCTCTCATCGATCCAACGTTTCATCGCCTTAGATAAAGGAGCTAAATTTTCATTCTCTTCAATTGGGATATCCTTCACGGGAATAAAATTTATGAATACTTTTACCTTTTTAATTTCTCCAGACATCAGATCTAAAAAACTTGGATTTTCTTTTGGATAAACGATTGTTAGGTCTATGTACCCATCCAACTCATTTTTTAATGCAGTTGAAACCACGGAAATACCACTGCTATGAGCACGTAACAAGTGATTGTAAGGATTTTTTTTTGCGATTTTAGCTACCTTTTCTGGAGTCCTCCTCGTTCCTTCCACAAAGTTAAGAATTGAAAATGGGTATCCAATGAATTTTTTACAAACATTTCTTACATTCTGTAGATCTTGGTTTGCCAGTTCCGGATTTTTAATCAGATCTTTTTTAGAGCTTCGTTTTACAAATGGAAAGTCCAGGGCCAACCAAGCTGTTCCAAGTATTGGAACATATTTTAATTGTTCTTTAATAAAAAACCGAATCAGTGGAATTTTTCGATTTAAAACTGATTGAATGATATAGATATCAGACCAAGACTGGTGATTGCATACCAACATGTAACGCCCATTCGTTGATAAGTGGCTCCAATCTTCCGTATGAATTTCAAATTGAACACCAAAAAGGATTTGAGAAATTCGATAGTTGTTTTGGATCCAAATCTCACCAATCCAAACCAAAAAGGCATCCACCTGCTTACGTATCGATGCAATTGGGATCAACTTTAAAAAATATACTGGATAGATTATAGGGATCAGCCAAAGTAAATTCAGAATAAATAGTAAATATGCAATAATAAGTCCCAACGTAATTCTCCTAACTTTCTACTCTAGTTCCAATTCCCAGTATGGTAACATCATCCATCATTGGCTCTTTGCCTCGGAAGGTATGAAATCGCTCCATTAAATAATCCACGGTTTGGCTTAAATTCAAATTTTGATTCATTGAAGCTCTAAAAATTTCCAAAAGATTTTGTTCCCCTAAAAATTCACCGGAATCATTTTCTTGTTCTAAGTATCCATCCGATATCATAAACAAACTATCACCAAACTGAAATGGCAAGGAATAGTTAAGATACTCAACGTCTTTTTCTAATCCTAACATCACTCCGGACTCAGTAAGAGGAATTATATTGTTTTTGCTGATAATATAAGGGTCATTGTGACCAGCACAAGCATACACGATTTCATTTTTTGATAGTTCCGCATCTACAATGACTGCAGTAAACTGATTCGATTTTTTCCCATATCGATCGATAAAAATTTGATTCAGCGAGTATAAAACATCAGCAGGAGTTTGGGCTTCAAATTTTAAGTGATCAAATTCTGCTTTGATTGCCATTGTAATGAGCGCTGCCTGGACACCGTGTCCGATGGCATCCGCCAAGAACAACCGAATTTTTGAATCTCCAATACGTACGACGTCAAATACATCTCCCCCCACTTCACTCATCGGCTCAAACGCAGAACTAAAGTCTAGTTGTGCAATTTTTCTAATCCCAAGTGGTAGAATGTTTCTCTGAATGGTCTTTGCAGTTTCTAAATCTTCTTGGATTATCTTAAGCGAGTTCATTAACTTAGCAGTTCGCTCTTTGACCATTTCTTCCAAAGTTTCATTCTGCTTCTTTAACTCCTCCATAAGACCCAATCGAATCTCTTCATTTTTTTTCAGCTCTTTTAGGGCATCACCAAGTTGTTTGTTTTTGGTAATCAGGTGTTTATTTTTTTCGATGAGGACAGTGTTTTCTCTTTGTTCGGAATTCCGTATTCTTGCCGTTAGTATTTTTAAAATTGTTAAGGTTGTTTTAGGATTTGTTTCAATGAGTTCATAAAACGAAGTTCTCGTTAGCACAAAAAGTAAAGAGTCTTCCTGGGCTGTTATATTTACCGTTCTTGGAGCAGAATCTATCAGTGCTATTTCACCAAAATATTCACCAGCACCTAAATCACCTATATCTAACACTTCTTCTTTTGATGGATCAAGATATTTCCAAACACGGACAGATCCAGACTTTATATAATAAAAAGTATCTCCAAGGGAAAACTGTTCTATGATCAAATCTCCTTTTTTGACAGAAACTTCTGTCATTTTATCAAGGAGTAATTGTAACTCTGAATGCTCAGAACTCTTCACGATGAACAATCTCTATTCGGAAAGCGGGTTTACATACAGACCAATATTCTGCTGGTTCATCAAAAGGATTCGAATAACGCACTCTTGTTCCTTTATGAATTTGGATTGATTCACCAGCATTTAATATTACAACTTTCCCATCCACTTCGATCTGTTTTTTGCCCGAAACCATTAATGTCCATTCATCGAACTCAGGAGTTTGAAAAGGCTCACCCCAACCAGGAGGAGCCACCATATGTGCGATCGAAATATCGGAAGTATTTGTCGAAGGAATACCAAAATGTTCTTCGATTGTTTTCCCGCCTGGAACAGGAATTGATATAGGCTTTGTTTGGTGGTGGTATTTCATATATTTACTTCGAAATTAAATTTTTCTTTGAGAAGAGAGACAGTATATTGCCACAATTTTTGTCTTACTGACACATCGTAACTTACATCAGAACTTTTTTTCTCTTTTTGGCTAGAAAAGTATTTTCCAGTGACATTTTGTACGTCAGAACTTGTTGCTAAATAAATGGATGTTTTTGCTCCGCTTTCTTCTGAGATAGCAAATAAGTTTTGCCCCCATTGGACAAGAGATTTCGCTATTCCTTTATTATTATGACCAAACTTAGTTTTAACAAAACCTGGATGCAAACAATTGACTGTCACATGAGTTGATTTCAACCGTTCTGCCAATTCATATGTAAAGTAAATATTCATCAGCTTAGAGCGTTGGTATTGTTTCCAACCAGAGTATTTTTTCTCACCCAATAAGTTTTGAAATTCCAGTTCAACGCCCATATGCGCACGAGATGCTACATTCACAATCCGTGCTTCCTTAGATGCTCTTAGTGAAGGTAGAAGCTGATTGGCAAGGATAAAATAATTCAAATGATTGAGCGCAAATGTCGATTCAATTCCTTCCGGTGTGAGTTGATATTCCGAAAAAAACGCACCCGCATTATTTAATAAAACATCTAGTTCTTTGTATTTTTTACTTAGAGTTTGGCCTAAGGAAATAGTATCTTTAACAGAAGAAAGATCACAGGTAAAAAGGTCTACGTTCGAAACATCTTTTAAAGCATTTTCTCTAAGATTCTTTAACTTTCCTTCATTCCGCCCAATCAAGATTAAGTGGTAACCCATTTTACCAATTTCAATCGCAGAAATCTTTCCGATTCCGTCTGTTGCGCCCGTAATTACAATTTTTTTCATTCGTTTTCTCCACCTAATTCTGGTTTTTTGGGAACCGTAAAAGAAAATGTTGATCCATTTTTTCCATCACTTTCTGCCGAGATCTTTCCACGATTCATAACTAAAAATTCACGCGAAAGAAGTAGTCCTATACCGTTCCCTGTCTCTCCCATTGTTCCTATAGACTTTACATCTTCACCAGATTGGAATAATTTTGTGACCTTTTCTTTGGTCATTCCGACGCCAGAATCGATAACACTGACTTTCCATTCCTCTTCCAATTCATCCGCATGTATATGGATCTGACTATTTTTATGACTGAATTTTAAGGCATTTGACAGTAAATTTCTTAGAACAGTTACAATCATCCTGTCATCACAGTAAACCATAGCTTGAGAAGGAATTTGTATATCAAATACAATGGATTTTGAGAAAGCATTCAATTCAAAAAGATCGATACATTCATAAACAATATTCTCTAGTCGATAGTAATGCGGACGAAATTCTTCCTTACCTCTCTGCATCTTCGCCCATTCCAAAAGGTTTTCTAATAAGGAAAAAACCGATTCCGTAGCATCAACAAGCGCCTGGGTCATCGGAGCAATACTCTCATCGTTCTTTTTGACATCGTCGTTTAGAATCTTAAGTAACATTTTGATTCCCGCAAGTGGACCACGTAAATCATGGGAAATTATGGAAAGAAATCGATCCTTAGTTCCATTTGATGCAATCAATTCTCTGTTGATATCTGCTAATTGTTTTTCTGTCTTTTTTTGTTCTGTTACATCATGAAGTACGATTACTAAACCAATTTTTTTTCGGTTTGTATCTCGGATCTGTTTGGCTGAAACTTCAAATATTTGTTCGTTCGTTGTCCAAGTCCATTTTGTAACGATTCGTTTTTCAGAAAGATTTTGAATCTTTTGGCTAAATTCTGGATATCTGGAAAAGAACTGACTGTATTTTACAAATCGATTTTGAACTTTGCCTTCGGAAAACAATTGATCAGCAGATAGATTCCAATCTACAACTCGTTCTCCTCCGTCCAAAATCACAACTGCTTCAGCAAGTTCATCCACAATCTCACTTCGGACCAAGGGAACCAAATCAAACATACGATAGTAACCTATGGCAAAGAAGATAAATAGCACCTGAAATGATAACATAACAGGAGTTATATTTATACCTTCTAATGGCCTAAACCCGAGATAGTGACAAGTGGAAGGAATCCAAAGTGTAACACATGAAAAGAAAAAAAATAAATACCTATTCTTTTCAGATCTTAGATTGGTAGTAAAGTAAGCTCTAAATAGTAAAAAAGCAACAAACACCGTCCATAATGCTGAGATCCCAAAACTTGCAAAAAATCCACCAGTGTTTATCACCTGAATCCATTGGATTCGATTGTTAATTGTTAGAATATATGTATCTAGAATTAATGTTTTAAAAATAGGATCTAAAACTACAACTCCCAAGGTAAAAACTGGTTGGATAAGAATTAAAATCCAAAAGTTTCTCGTTAAGAGTTTTTGATTTCCGGTAAATTCTATTGCAAGCAAAATGTTTCCAACACTGGCAATCGACACACCGATGTAAAGAATCGATATAAAAAATCGGTGCAGATCTGCATCAATGTATGCAAAGTCTATAGCGTAAGCACCAGTCCACAATAATGAACCTAAGACGAGTATCAGTAAGTATTTAACAAGATTTAGGCGGAAGCTTGTTAGGACTAAAAGTCCCAACAAACCATTTAAACCAAAAGAAAGAAGGAGTAAAAGACTATAGGGATGAAATTGCCACAAACAACTAAGTCTCTTCGTTACTTAGCATTTCGCAATTCCCATCAAAAACAACACCGTCAGCTATTTGAAGTTTGGAAGTGCGGATATTTCCTTGAACCTTTCCCGTAGAAAGCATCTCAAGTCTTTGTGTTGCGGTCACATTACCGATGATGGTTCCGCCGACAACAACGGTGCCAGCTTTGATATTTGCCTTTACCCTTGCTCCTTCGCTTATAACTAAATAACCTTCAGAGATTATCTCTCCTGTAAAATCACCAGAGATCTGAAGTGGTTTTTTAAAAGCGAGTGTGCCATTGAATGCTGTTTCTTTTCCCAAGATAGTAGCAATCACACCGTGTTCTGTAATCGTAGGTACCATAACTTTTTTTGACA
Organism: Leptospira sp.; assembly: GCA_025457985.1. Classification (GTDB taxonomy): domain Bacteria; phylum Spirochaetota; class Leptospiria; order Leptospirales; family Leptospiraceae; genus Leptospira_A. Next base: position 7,610 of record JALOTI010000086.1, on the reverse strand, counting down.
TAAATCCTATTTTGTTTTCATATTATAAACACCGTCCCAATCTTCAGGAGGTGGTTCTTCGATATAATCATCGCAACGTTCGATGTACATCTTACTTGGGCCATCACCAGGCGAAAGTGCCAGTGCTTTGCTAAATTCTTCTTTAGCCTCGTGAAATTTACGTGACTTATAAAGTGCAAGAGCTTGGTTGTAATGCTTTAAAACCATCATCATTGTATCTGAAACCATTTATCTAAACTCCTTGTAAAAAACCACAACGGCTGTAGCATAATGATCGGAGTGGCTGATGGAAACAGAACTGCCGACAAAACCCTTCGCTTGGAAAAATTTCTCAGTTTTCCCATGGATGACTAGCGTTTTTTTCCCAAAATCGGTACCAGCAAGTTCAATCTCTTTCATATCGACAACCTCACCCGGTGCCAATTGCAAAGCTTTGATCACGGCCTCTTTGCAGGCAAACCGCCCAGCCAGATACGGAATTGGGTCCTTATGCTTTTGGCAATACGTAACCTCATCTGGTGTGAACACTCGATTTAAAAACCGATTTCCATGTTTGATAAAAAGATCCCGGATTCGTTCATTTTCGACTATATCATTTCCAACGGAGATCATCGTTTCTGATTAGGAAAGGCGGGAGCTTTCTAGTCGAGTAAATAATTCATTGTTCTGCTTTTGGTTAGGCATTCGCAGACGAACTCTTTCTGAATATTCCATCGCCTTTTCCAAGTCAGATTTTTCTGACAAAGCCATTGCAATGTAAAGTAAGATTAGGCTATCGGAAGGGTTTTGTTCTGAATAGAGGATGGCTTTTGCCAAAGGGAGTTCACCGAGTTTGTATTTTGTATACAGAAAGATTTTTTGCAAAGCAAGATTCTTCGTAAAAAAATCTCTCTCCGTAAAATTCAAACATTCCAAAACTCCGGTCCAATTTTTTCGCAGATACAGATTGAGAGCTTTGGAATAACTTGGATGTTCCGGACTCGTTGGCGGCAAATGGATACCCGACCCTTCTCCGAGGTATTCTACTCGAACGAGAGAAAGGTCATCAATCAGTTCACCCTTCTTTTTAATGGAGTTTAGGATGGCACCCAATTCCCCTTTCCCCTCCAAAGCAGTTAACAAAAATAAGTTCTCATCTTCATTGATTACTTCTTCAGGTTTTTTTTCATGCAACAGAATATCGTCCCTACCATCTGAACCAATCAGAAGTATATCAGACTTTTCTAATTGGAAGGTATTGATCTGAAGCGCTTTTTTGGAAACGGTCAAACCGAGTTTGGCACAGACGTATTTATGCGGAAGGAAGAATGTCTGTTTATTTCTATAAATTGCTGGCCTCGGATGTTCACAGTTTAAGAAGTAAACAAATCCCGTTTCTTCATCAATAAGACAGAGAAACATTGATATCAGCATGGAACCGTCAAAGGTGAGCAATGTGTTGGTTTAAGTACGTATTGTACAACCATTTTTCAGGAAAGATGGAATTTTCGGATTCTTGATCATTTGTTCTTTTGACAATGGCTTCAAAAACAGAACCAATCACCAGAGCGCCACTCGCACCTTGCATGGACTTTCCCATTGCATCTCCGTTTAATATTACGATGTACTTTTTACCTTTTAATACTATCGAGGAACTGATGCTTATATCTCCTCCAATTTCAGATTCCCACTGTTTGTATTTGAACTTCTTTTTTTGCTCGGTTAAAAATTGAATTTTAATAAATTGTGATTCTAAATTATTTTGAGTTAGTGGTTCAATGAGTAATGAGGCGAGGAAATAGTCACCGTCTTGTTGTTCTTTTAATCCTTTAGCTTCGGTTAGAGCTAAATTCAACTCCCTTGTCCTTTCACTAACTTTTGATTCCATACTTCCATAAAGGAAAGAGTTTTCTATGGATATCGCTATCTGTGAAGATAAAAGTTTCAAAATCTCAACTCTGTTCGGCGTAAACGCATAGGTTGTAAGATTATTTTCTAAGTAAACTATACCAACTTCTTCGCCATGATTTAATATAGGATAACACAAAATTGATTTTGGTTTTTTATCTTTGATATAGATATCACCGACGAACCTGTTGTCGTCGCTTGCATCGCCTAAAAGAACGACATCTTTAGATCGGGCCACATAACCAACAACTTGGAGAGACAGAAAATCCTTCAATTGAGAACTTCCACTATCATAAAAATGAAGTTCAATTGGATTGTCTGCATAAATTGAGGTCTTATCGATCTTAACGTCTCTTTCTGCTATAAGATTCCATTTCGACCCTGATTTGAGTATAAAAAAACCTTTTTCCGCTCCCGCATTCTCTAACAAGATTTTCATCATTTTTTCAAGTAGAGATTTTAACTGAATTTCCCCAGCAATTGTCTGGGAAGCCTTCATCACTGAACTTAGATCTAAAACAGAACCCGAACTACTCAAGTTATCACTTGTCGAATTCATAGCAGCAAACCCGTATGTAGACTCGGATCTAAAATTCCTACCTGCATACTTTTTAAGGGAAATATAAGAAGATTCCAACAATCTAAGTTTAGGCACCATACCATACTTGCCATATCGATAATGAGCTTCTACCAAATGGATGTTTCGATATTGTTCCTCACCAAGTTTATCCCAAATACTAGCAATCATTTCATTTGCTAATGCTTCTTCCAGTTGATAGCCATAATTCTTTGCTTCTACAATGGCTTTCTTCAATTCTGAGATGGCATCTTGAAATTTACTGTTAAGAATCAAATGAAGAGCCAAAACAATTTTTAATTTATGAGAATAGTTTGAAGGTGCTTCTTTTGCCCAAACTTCCAATCTTTTTAAATTTGATTTGAGTTTTCCCAATGCTTGATTTTTCAATTTTGCGTTAATTTCGCGCTTCAATAATTCATAACATACTAAAGAACTAAAAAATACATATTCCGGTATGAACATCATACCGAACATTGCCCCTTCGATGGGTTCCATCTTTAAGGATAGTTCGTATGCCTCTAATATATTTCCGTAAAAATAGTTCAGTCTCAGCTTACATAAGTAATAGTCAAAGAGAGCGTTTGCATTTTGAGACTCGATCCACTCTGCCACAATATGAGATTCATCAAAGTAGGTTCCATCTAATATCACCATCGATTCTGTTTCACCACGAATCGCTTGAATAAACTGCATATTTAAACGATGCACTTGATATGCATGATTCTGCTTCAATGAAAGTAAGGATGCGTCATATTTCATCATACTTGCGAATACTTCAGGTAGGCTCTCTCTACTTAAAAGCATTTGAAAATGCAAATTATTTAATGAATATGCTGCGTATTGTAAATCTCCTGACTCAATGCCTGAATGAAATGATTCCCAAAAAAAACTATTCCCTTGTTTTGCATGTTCTTTCCAAGGATTGACCATACATGCGAATAAAAAAAGTGTCCTACACTTAAAAGATTTCCAATTGTTTTGGCTAAAAAGATTTGTTCCAAATTTCCCAAACTCATAACCGAGCGGGAAGTTACCTAAAGCTGAACCTTGGATCATTCCAAAGGCGACAAACCCGAAAGCGCTAATCTCACAAATCCCATATTTTAAAGTATAATTGACCATCTTTAAAACGATCACTGGGAACAAGTTTGGCTCCGCTAGAAATGAAGGTGCAACAAGAGCGTTAAGTAATCTCATTATCGAAAGAAATTTTTCATCTTCAGATATTGGCAACTTGGCAAGATCTTGAACTTTTCTTTTACTAAATTTTATTTTAAATTTTAAAATTTCTGGTATAACAGATATTTGGCTAGCTTTTTTGGGAAGTTTAACTCCCAGAATTGACAAGGCCTTTTTTAAGGTTTCGATCACTTCCTTAATCTTATTCTGAGTGACTAACATGGAAGATTGCATTTCAAAAACTTGTATTTTGTCTAAATCGTTATTAGCAATAGAAAGTATAAAGTCGAATGTTTGATTTGCTACATCGAAATTTTTAGAAAGATAAGCAGACCTTGCATATCCCATGTAGATTTGAATCGCTTTTTGATAATTCAATCTGTGATAGTTATCTGGAAGTAGATATATTGTTTTTGCAAAAAATACAAATGCAGATTCGAAGGCTGAAGAGGAAAGAGCCTTAAAACCGGCCATTTCATTTAATTCACAAATCTCTTTTTTCTCTTTTTCTGTCTTAACTTGTGATAAACCCAAATTTAATTGGTTTACAATAGTAAACAAATGATCATCTAACTTGTATTTATAAAGTATTGAAAGATATGCATTACCAATTTTATAATGAAGTTTGGATCTTTCTTCATCGTCTATAAGTGAATAGATAGCTTCTCGAACCTTATCGTGGATAAAGTTAACATCCTCCATTCCCAATATCAATAATTCTTCATTCGCTAATGCAACCAAATCCATGGTAGCTTTGAAGAATTGTTTATCCGCAATCGTAGCGTAGATATCCTGCCTAAACCAATTCCCGATACAGGCCATTAGCTTTAGATCCTCTACTAAATGGGGAGATTGTGTTTTGATTCTTTCGATGAGAATATCTATTACATTTTCAGATATGGATATCGATCCAATCTTTTGTATATCAAACTCCCAATTAGTTCCATTGAACCAGATATACTCTTTGTCATAAAAATTTTTTAAAACTTCTCCTACATGAAAAGGATTACCTTTCGTTTTAGAATAAATAATTTCGGCAATAGGCTTCACTTCTTTTATCGGTAGCTTTAAACTATCCGAGACTAAATGAGCAATTTCGCTGGTAGGCAAAGGATTTAGATTTATATGAGTGGCAAAGATAGATTTTTCTGAAATATCTTCTAACAACTTAGCAAAAAGATCGGTAGAGTTTATCTCATTGTCTCTATACGAGAGAACTAAAAATAAATAAGACAATCCTGAATCAAATAAAATAGATCGAAGTAACCTAACACTAGACAAGTCTGCCCATTGCAAATCATCCAAAAACATAACAAAAGGATGATCTTTTGTACAAATTGTTCGAAGTAAACTCAGCACTGTTCCATGAAATCGATTTTCTGTTTCCTGAATATTTAGTTCTGGTAGTGGTTCTTGTTTACCTAAGAGAGTTTCAAGCTCTGGAATAATATCTATAACAACTTGAGCATTTTGTCCCAAAGCATCTTGGATTTGTTGTTTCCAAACTTCGACGGAACCTTCGGTTTCGGATAAAATCTTTCGAACTAACTTTTGTAAACTGATCGCAAAGGCTCTATAAGGAATGGATTTTTTGTGTAAATCAAATTTACCAGAAGTAAAAATTCCTCTGGATGCATTGATTGGCTTTTGAATCTCGTTGATAAGAGCAGACTTTCCAATTCCGGATCTACCCGATATAAGCAAAAGCTCAAGATTCCCTTGTGCGACGCTCTTTAGTTTCTCTTCAAAAATATGTATTTCCGTCTCGCGACCATATAATTTTTTTGAAATTTGAAATTTTGCAGAAATATCATTTTCCGCAAGGGGAAAACTAAGTTTCTCAAGTGAAATTTGACCTATATTCAAAAGTTCATGTTCGCATCTTTCTAAATCTCTAAGGAGGGCGGCTGCCGTTTGGTATCTCTCCTCTGGATTTTTTTCTAAGAGCTTCATGATAATATCAGAAACTATCCTCGGCGCACCCGACCGATTATGGGGAGATACTGGCGTTTTTGCAAGATGAGAGTGAATCATCTCTAACGGATCCGTATAGATAAATGGCAATTCACCAGTTAACATTTGGTAGAGGGTCACACCCAAAGAGTAAAAATCAGTTCTATAGTCTACCGTTCTATTCATTCGGCCAGTTTGCTCAGGTGAAATATGACCCAAGGTTCCGTACAAAGTACTATTTACAGGTAGAAAGAAGTTTCGGTTTAAGAGAAGAGTCGCTGAACCAAAATCAATTAATTTGATTTGGTTTGTATCTTTGTTAAAGATTATATTTTGAGCTTTGATATCGTTGTGGACAACATTTGCCTTATGGACATCTGACAGCGCTGAAACAATTTGTTTAGAAAGATTAAAGAATAGTTTTAAAGGACTTGGTTTAGCATAACCTAAAATTTTAGTGAGCGACTCACCCCCAACATCTGGGAAGATTACCGCAATCGAATTGAAGTGGGAAATTAGCTCAATAGGTTTGATAATAAAATCAGAAGAAATTGAATTTAGGATTTGAAATTCGTTATTGAATCGATTGATTTCGATTTGATCTGGGTATTCGCGGTTAAGTAATTTGATTATGACAGGCTTGTTTGAATCGGCAACCCCCCTATAAACGCTACTCCGTTTTCCTAAGTGAACCTCGCTAGTAATATTGTATTTTCCAATTTTTAACACAGTGAAATCCCACCATAGATTAAAAAAGAACTTAGCTTTTTCAATTAAAAACTAGATTATTTCGCAGTTTTACCGCCATCGACTGGGATTGCGGCCCCGGTTATGAAACTTGCATCTTCACCTGCAAGCCAAAGGCAGGATTTTGCGACTTCAAGAGAGCTAGCCATTCGCCCTAAGGTATAGGATTTCATTCTTTCTTTCTTAATCTCTTCTGGGTTTGCTGCATTTTGATAAAATAATTGGTCCATTTCGGTTTCGATCGCACCAGGACAAAGCGCATTGATTCTTATATTGTATTTCCCATATTCGAGAGCGGCTGATTTTGTAAGTCCAATGATCCCATGTTTTGTCATAGAATAGACCGACAGGTTTTCTCTTCCACGAAGCCCAAGTGCTGAAGAGATATTCACAATAGACCCGGCTTTTTTGAATTTTAAAAATACCTCCAATTCAAATTTCATCGCAAGAAAGGTTCCTTTCAAATTTGTATCAACAACAACATCAAAGATATCCAAAGGATACTCTGCCAGCGGTTTCATAGTTCCAGCAGCACCAGCATTGTTGATTGCAATGTCCAATGGACCGAATCTTTCAGTTACAGTTGAGATGAAGTTTTCCATAGCTTCGGACTGACTAACATCGCAAGGAACAAACAAACCTACTCCGCCTAAATCATTGATTTTTTGTACAGTATCTTCACCTTCTTCCTTTCGCCTTCCACAGAAACCTATACTATAACCTAACTTTGCATATTCTAATACAATTGTTCTTCCGAGACCTGAAGTTCCGCCTGTTACAATTACTACTTTTTTATCTTTCATATAATTACCCTATCTTCTATCAAACGACCAAACCTGTTTATGGCTTCCTTAACATTTGCCAAATCAAGTGGAGTTAACGTATCATACTTAAATCCTGCAAAATAACAATCCTCGTTATGGTCATCTTCTTTCACCCATAAGAGCTGGCATTTCCCATGTATAAATCCAGCGATATCAAAATGCATAAAGAATTCTAAGTCATTTTTACCGCTCAAATCTCCAGGATAAAATGAATCTGTTTTTATCATAAATCCTGTAAGAGAAATGTTTTCAATCGTACAGACATATTTATTATCTGCATAACGAATCGAAATATTATTCTTAAATTTATCCAAAACACGGAATCTCGGATCTATTTCATATACCTCTTCTTGGGTATTTTTAAGGCGTTTATAAACTTTTAATGGCAATATACTTGCTGCCATTTGAATTTTTGCGATTTCTTCATTTTCTTGGTATAC
>JALOTI010000085.1 GCA_025457985.1 Leptospira sp. | reverse complement strand
CGTTCGGTTTCTTTTCCAGAAAAAGTTTTGTTAGCCTTAAGGCTTCCTTTGGTTTTCGATTTTTTTCGTGTAAATCTGCAATTGTAAGGATTAAGTCTAACTGCTCAGGATTCCTTCGGATCGATTCTTCATAGGCTTCGATTGCCTGGAAGTATTGGCCTAATTTCGAGTGGGCGTCTCCTAAAAGATTGAAATACCGGAAATCCAATTCAGGATTTATCTCTTTTGCTTTCGCTAAAAAATCAAAAGCCTTTGCAGGTGTTTCGGTGATTATTTTTTCCTCAGCAATACGGAGGAGTTGGTCATAATTATAAAAAGCGGATATGGATTTTGGAGAATTCGGTTCAGGGGCTTTTGTTTGGCTTAAAATTGGAAAGAAGACAAGAAATAGACTTGTTCCCAAAACCGTAAATTGGCATATTCTCCTTGACCGAAGTTCCATCTATGGTTTCTCATCGGTCATCTTCTAAAATATCTTAGAAATTCAAATACCATTCTCAAAGAGGATCTCATGAATGTAGAGTTAATCATCATCGCCATGGCGTTACTTTCGATCGTCACGGCGATTTTCTACGCCGCACGGGTGGTCAGAATCCAAGTTGGCGCAGAAGGTGGCGACCAAACACAAAACAACAAATTGAAAGAAATATCGGCCGCCATTGCAGAGGGAGCCATGGCCTTCCTCCTTCGGGAATACCGAGTCATTTTACTATTTATTAGTTTTATGACCGTTTTAATTTTCCTTCTTTTGGATAATCCGAAGACGGATTTTAATGAAGGAATCTACACTGCCATTGCGTTTGTTTCAGGAGCTTTGATCTCTTGTCTTTCCGGATTTATCGGAATGAAAATCGCAACTGCTGGAAACGTAAGAACGGCTCAAGCGGCAAAAACTTCGCTTTCGAAAGCCTTCCGAGTGGCATTTGATTCTGGAGCTGTGATGGGATTTGGTCTGATCGGGCTTGCGGTTCTTGGAATGATCGGATTGTTTTTATTTTTTACAGGCGCAAACACAGGTGTAGAGAAGCATATTCTGATGGAAGCACTTGCAGGCTTTGGTCTCGGTGGATCTTCTGTTGCTCTTTTTGGACGAGTGGGTGGTGGTATTTATACAAAGGCTGCGGACGTAGGTGCGGACTTAGTTGGTAAGGTTGAAAAAGGAATTCCTGAAGATGATCCGAGAAACCCAGCGACTATCGCAGACAACGTGGGCGATAACGTGGGAGACATTGCAGGTATGGGTGCTGACCTCTTCGGTTCTGCTGCGGAAGCTACTTGTGCGGCACTAGTGATCGGAGCAACGGCTACGGCTCTAGCGGACAACAACTCAGCCCTTCTCTATCCATTGTTAATTTCTGCAATTGGAATCCCTGCTTCACTCATTACGACATTCTTTGCGCGAGTAAAAGAGGGTGGAAATGTTGAGTCAGCTCTCAAACTGCAACTCTGGATTTCTACATTCATCGTAGCAGCTGCGCTTTACTTCGTAACAGATATCTATATGATTGATAGTTTCCAAATTGGAGACAAAACTATCACAAAGTGGAATGTGTTCTCATCCGTTCTTCTTGGACTCTTTGCTGGTATGTTTATCGGTTGGATTACAGAAATCTACACATCACATTCATACAAACCTGTTAGAGAGGTTGCAGGAGCTTGCGAGACTGGTGCAGCAACTAACATTATTTACGGTTTGGCGCTAGGTTATCAATCGTCACTTATTCCCGTAATTTTACTCGTAGTAGTGATTGTTGTTTCCAACATTCTAGCTGGAATGTATGGAATTGCCGTGGCTGCGATTGGAATGATTTCTACCATTGCAATTGGTCTAACCATCGATGCGTATGGTCCAGTTTCGGACAACGCAGGTGGTATCGCTGAAATGGCTGAACTCGGAAAGGATGTTCGGGATCGTACAGATACTTTGGATGCAGCTGGAAATACAACTGCCGCTGTCGGAAAAGGTTTTGCAATTGGATCTGCTGCTCTAACTTCCTTAGCTCTTTTTGCTGCTTTTATCACTCGAACTCAGAACGCAACGAAGGAAATGGGAGAAGGTGCAATCGACCTAACATCGATTGAATTACTGGATCCTTTGGTTTTTGGTGGATTGCTCTTTGGTGCGATGTTGCCGTTTATCTTTTCTGCTATGACTATGAAATCCGTTGGAAAAGCGGCTCTTGATATGGTTAAAGAGGTGAGACGACAGTTTCACGAAATTCCTGGGCTTATGGAAGGAAAGGCGAAGCCTGAGTATGCAAAATGTGTGGATATTTCCACCTCAGCGGCTTTACGCGAAATGATACCTCCAGGGCTTTTAGTTCTCCTCACCCCAATCGTAGTTGGTTATCTTTTTGGGGTAAAGTCACTCGCTGGTGTTCTTGCAGGTGCGCTTGTTGCCGGTGTTGTTCTTGCAATCTCTTCAGCAAACTCTGGTGGAGCTTGGGACAATGCTAAAAAGTACATCGAAAAGAAAGCAGGTGGTAAGGGTTCTGAACAACACAAAGCAGCAGTTGTCGGTGATACTGTAGGTGATCCGTTTAAAGATACTTCCGGGCCTGCGATCAATATTCTGATTAAGCTTATGGCAATCACATCACTCGTGTTTGCTGAATTTTTTGTGACGAAGGGTGGAATCATTATCCACTATTTCAAATAGACAAACTATCTTTTCTGCCAGTCTCAAATTCTGAGGCTGGCCTTTCTTCCTCTATTCTGTCGTAAATATCAATTCAAAGTCTGCTTGCATCGAGTTGCCAGTCGTCGATTGGACTTCTTTCTTAAACCTAATCGTATACAAACTGCCGTTAGCAAAGTTTACGTTGGGTGTGAGACTAACTTGACGATTATTAGGTGTAACAGTGAAGGAAGTGAGAGGGCCTGTAGGTGACCATTCCAAATTTCCAGGCAAGGTAGATGTATTTAAAACTTGAGAAAATGTGAAACTGAGTATGGTTGTTATAGGAACATTTGTTTGGTTTTGTGTAGGAGTAGTACTTTCAACGAAAAAAATGTTTGAGCTTTGTGTGACGGAGGGAAGAGCCAATATACCAAGTAGTGATGGCTCTGGTTTAGGAACACAAGCATTCGCGAACCAAATTGACACCAAAAGGAATATGCGGACAGGCCGAATCATCTTCTATATACTTCGACTAGTTTCCTTTGGTGACTACACAAAGTTTAGCAAAAACCCCAAAGAATCCGAAAGATTCTAATTCTATCGCAGTAATTTCTTTTATTCTGCCTTGGTTTCTGGATTCCCCAATTGAGGCGTCTCCAATTGCCAAAAGACCTAAATAAGATCTAGCGCAGGCTATACCTTCTTTTGTGGCTGGTATTCCCGTTTCCATTAGACTAATACGCTGTTCTTCATAGATAAATCCTTGGGGTCCAAATCCCGAGGATGCGCACGAAAAGAAAAAGGTCACCACAAGAATATATGGAAAGATTTTATTGAATACGATTGAGTTCGGCATCTAAAATTTCCGAAAGTTTATTTTGTAGGTTTATAATGTCTGAATATAATTTTTGGATTTGTTCTTCTTTTTTTTGTATTTGGTCTCTGAGACCATCGATTGTTTTTTTATTTTGTTTTAAATTCGATTTAGATTTTTGCAATTCTTGAAGTTTAGATTCAATTTCTTGGTATATGGAGCCGGATTTGAGTTGTCGAGAAAATTCACTGAGTGACTCGATTCCTTGTTTCATTTTCCATACACTCGAACGCAAAGTTCCTGATAAAAAAGATACTGCGTTTTATAGATATGGTCTACACTAAAAATAGTTTTGAACTTAACACTTTCCTGAATGCGCTCATATCGTGCGTCTCCAAAACTCACTAAACCAAAATAGTTTTGAATGCAAGATTCACCAAAGGGATGGTCTGATCCAACCACCTGTTCCTGGGAATACCATCCATGGGCTCCTTTGTTTAAAGAAACTGTATGCGATGGATTCCCATATTGAAATGTTATGCAGTTTACGACCAAAAGGATCCATATAAACCGCATACACTTAATCAATTGCCTGTATCAAAAAAATAAAAATACGAAAATCGAATCCCTCTATCGATAGCATTTTCACTTTTTGGAAGTAGAGCTGCCATAAGAGAAAGACTGAAGGTTCCCATCGATTCTGTCTTATAAGAGACACCTGGATAAAAGTTGAAGAATCGTGTGTTTGTATCTACCGATTTATCAAATGGCTCACGATATTCAAGCTCAGTAAAGATTCGAAACGATTCACCTAAAGCTAGAGACGGTGCGATACCAAACTGATAGTATCTTCTGAATTCTTCAAGACTCGATTCTCTTCCTTTTCGATTGGTTTCTGTTTGAAATCTAATTTCACTCATAATTTCGAAAATGCCTTTTTTAAAGCCAATTCCAAAATTTGGTCTGATCAAATAATACTCAGGATTTTCCCGTTCTCTGAAGAGACTGTTTCTCTTTTGATCGTAAAAACGGATTCCACCACCTATCAACCATTGTGATGAACCTGTATCAATCACCTTTGCATACTTTAGTCCCACATTTGCTCGATCCCAAGTGGTTTCCGTAGGAGAATCTGTGAGTACAACTTGTGTCCTACCAACGGAAGTAACGATTGAGAAATTTTCCCAAAACTTTAACTCACCTTCAGCATTGATAGAACGAACTTCTTCATATACTTTATTAAAATTTCGATCCCAATAAGAGATGTTGGCTCTTACTTTAGAATAAACAGCAACAGGTTCAATTTGCAGAGGGTGCGCAAAGTATTTTGAAGAGGTCTTAGGTGTGGACGTATCCACTTGGTTATTGGAATCACTGACAGGAACTTGGTTAGTGTCCTTACCAGTTGTAAATGGATCTTTTGGATCTGTGTTTTGTGCAAGTATCGAACTTACGAAAAAAGTAAAAATTGAAAATATTAAAAGAATTCGATTCATTTTATAAACCTACGTTTGTAATTGGTTTGATCAAAGGCGCCATTTTATCTGCGAGTAATTTAAATCCTAAGTTGTTGGCATGTATACAATCGACCATAAGATCAGCTCTTGAAATCGGTGGCCCCCCCAAAGTTCGTCGCAAATCTACATAGTACAATGTTGGTTCTTCATCTGCCACCTGTTTGAAAAGAGCATTTAATCCATCCAACTGTTGTTGGGTAAATAAACCAGCGTTTGCAGGAGTTAGTCCAGATCGAATGAATTTAGTTTCACAACCTTCGTCAGCATTCGCAATTGCAGGACTTAAATAAGGATTTGGGTAATCGTATCCATGGATCACCCATTTTATCGGTTGTCCGCCGAATTTGCTTTGTTTATAGGCATTGCCAGTTCTAACGATCGTTAGAAGGTTGGTCCGGATTTGCGCAAAACGTTGGCTCTGAACTCCTTCGATATTTCCAACATACTCGGTCAAGTTTGCCTGTACATCATTCCCTCCCAAAGATAAAAGGATTGAGCTTACGTCAGCACCTCCCTGATCAATGACTTGAAATTGTAAACCTTGGTTGACAACTTGTTGCATAGTTTTTCCACCAAGGGTGGCACCAATAAACTTATATCCATGGTTGGTTTCTAACTGATTCCGAAGTGTTTCAACAGCAGGAAATCCTAACAACAAGTCAGTCCAGCTATCTCCGATGATTCCAGTTCTTGCTGGAGTAGAACCATTACAGACTGCATATGTCCTACAGAGTAAATTAGCTGTGACATCGTCGAAATATTCCTTTTTTGTATCGCAGTTGAGAATGCTTAACAATGTAAAACTAAATATTAAAATCTTTAATTTCATGTAATTTCCTTAATTTTCCTTCCAATAATGATTCATGATAAAAGCGGCAGTTTGGTCACCTGTTAGATTTACAGAAGTTCGACACATATCTAAAATGCGGTCAACTCCGAAAAGTATCGTTATTCCTTCCAAAGGAATGTGAAACGATTGTAAAATACCAGCAAGAATTACGATCCCAACTCCAGGTGTTGCTGCCGTCCCTATTGACGCGGCCGTCACGGTTACAGCTAACAAAGATAAATCGAAAAAATCAAGTGGCACTTGATATACCTGAGCCAAAAAAACAGTAGCTACAGCTTGGTATAGTGCAGTTCCATCCATATTAATTGTTGCACCCAATGGAATAACGAAATCAGCAATTTTATTTTGAACGCCAACTTTGTCTTTAGCAACTTGAAGTGAGTAGGGAAGAACGGAACTTGAACTAGATGTTGAAAAACCTAAGATTGCAACCTCTCGAATTTTCCATAAGAAAGAAAAAGGATTACTTCTTGTGAAGCTTAAAATTAAAAGAAGGTAAAGAATAAGAACTAAAGAAAGACCTAATAAGACTGTAGAAACGTAGGAAAGAAGACCTGCCAAAAGAGAAAAACCTACATGAACTAAGGCGTAACTCATGAGTCCAAAAACCGCCAAGGGAGCCAACTTCATTGCAATAGAGACTGTCCAAATACAAAAATGTTCTATAGATAAAAAAACATCTTTTAAGACTTTGCTACGCTCTTTCGATGCTAAAAAAAACACTCCTAGAAAAATTCCAAATACAACCAAAGATAACATTTCTTGTTTGAAATACACCTGAATTAAATTTTTTGGAATCAGGTTAGTTATAGCAGTTGTTACATTAACTTCTTCTTGTTTTAAATCGATTGTTTTGTTTATCTCGACTAAATCCAATTGAATGTATTGACCTGGTTCAATCCAACTTGCAATCGTGATACCGATAACGATTGCGATAAAAGAAGTCGACGTGAAATAAACCAAAGTCCTAGAACCAAGGCGCATAAGCTCTGAAATGGATTGCAGGCTTGAAACACCAATAGCGATAGAAGATATAATTAAAGGAACCATTATCATTTGAAGCATATTTAAAAATATGTCTCCAGGAACCCTTAGCCAGCCCAGGAAAGGTTTTAAAGTCTCTTTTGGGACGATGCCAAATTCTTCATTTAGCATAATACCTGTTACAATTCCAAAAAACAAACCTATTAGAATCTGAATCCAGAACGCTGGAAGTCGGAATGTCATTCCCTAATAATGAGTTAGAAACTAAATTTGTAAACGATATTTAAGTAGCTATATAAGTTTGGAAGAGTTGGATTTTGTGAAAAATCTTTGCACCATTTTTGATTTTTCTCATCTCAACCGTAAACTCATCTTTAGCTCTTTGAATTTCCTTCATTGTTTTATGTAGGACTGCTTTTTTTTCCGGGCGGTTGTCCCACTTGTAGGCAGCCTCTTGACGCATTAGTTTTTCTTCTAATTGTCGAATTGTTTTTTGGTGGGAAAGTTCTACTTTATATTCTTCTTTCTGAAAAATCGACATAGTCTCTTTTTGTAGTTTTTCCTTTTTCTTTTCCGCTTCCTTTTCAACAATCGGAAATGATTCGGCAAAGGCTTGTTCTAAAGTGAGAATTGAAACTTCTCTCTCTGGAACATATGTTTTCGCCTCTTCCCAAGATTTCGGTTTTTCATCTAGAATCGTAACTTTGTTTTGGGTCAGATCATACTCTGTAAAAAATAAATCCTTTCTCTTAAGAGAGAATTCAAAAGTTACCTGAAAAACAAAAAGGATTTTATTATGTAATATCTTTGAATGAACATATTTCTTTTTTCTTGTCA
>JALOTI010000084.1 GCA_025457985.1 Leptospira sp. | reverse complement strand
CTCGCAACAGCTGGATGCGACGATTCTAGGTAATATCTGTAACAGTCTGCTGGAGATCCTGCCCAAAAAGGAAGCAAACTGTGTCCGAATTAGCCTCTATACGAGTATAGCATCGATTTAAGACGACTTCGTGCGAGGCAGTATCGACCAAACCGAGCCACGGCGGAATCCCACAGAAGGCGCGATGGACTGATGATCACAATATCCACATAGTTTATAGTGAGGCCCAATGAGTAATTGTCTATTGCACCATCGTTTCGAAGTGACGAATCCAAAAAATAATGATGAATACTATTTTGTAAGAATCGCAATGAATTATGATGTTATGCAGCCCTAAATGTTTGCCGATAAGGAAGATGAACTTGGAGTTGAGTTAGTGTCGCCGAAAGTAACAAAGTGGCTGCAACATGCAGTCGTTTGAATATGAGTTCTAGCGATTCTGTCCATTTAGTCTGCTCTTCCGTTACATACTTCCTCTTTAGATAAGATATCGCATTGTTGATAAAACGAGGGACTTTTTTTTCCGCATCCAAAAGATCCATCTTTGTTTGCATGAGTTCATCAATAGTAGCCAAAGCCAACCTTCGCTGGCTTTGGTGGAGTTCAAAATCGTCTTCGTTTTCAACAATCATCTAATTTTCTTTGAAATCCACTGCCGCGGCCTTTCCTCTTTCTTCATCAACGAACGTATTTATAATGAGACTCAAAAGATAGAATAAGGCAACCACTAAAAATGCATTTCGGAGTGTGACCAAAGTCTGGATATAACCGAATAAAAATAAGCCTGCTGCCGCTGCGATTTTACCAGAAAGCCCCCACATACCGAAAAATTCACCAGATTTAGATTCGGGACTGAAAAGTCCTACAAGCGCTCGTGAAGCCGATTGAGTAGCACCTAACCCCATACCCGCAAGAGAGGATATAAAAACAAAAACCCACTGCACTGTCCAATCTCTACCTAAAACTTCATTTGCAAAAATTGTTATGTCATTTACGAAATAGATGAGCCCACAGGTTAACAACCAAACCATGAGAGTCACGTTAAATGTTTTTTTGGCACCAATACTATCCTGAATGACGCCAAATGCAAGGGCACCGATGGCTGCGGAAATTTGGATAAAAATAAACATCGCCTGTTTGTGTTGGGCTTCGATTTTTATTTCCTGAGCTCCATATATGAAGGCAAAGGATATCACGATTGCGAGAGCCGCCATTGTAAAAAATAAGGATACAAGATAGATCATTAGATCTTTGAAGTTACTCGCGGCTTTGAGTGTTTGAACAACACGATCGACACCAATTTTAAAATAGTTTACATTCTTTGGTAACCCAGTTGGAAGTTTAGGCTCTTTCAAAAACAAAAAGGTTGGAATCGCGGCCAATAAAAAGAATATCGCAGTATAAGGCCCAACTAACTTTAAATTTTCAAAGTTTTCTAGTGTATAATCACCGAGTGTTGTTGCAAGCACGACAGAACCTATCCCGCCAAAATACCCAATCCCCCAAGCATAACCAGAAATTTTGCCTAAGTCTTCCTTGGAACCAAGAAAGGGTAAAAAACTAGATGCAAAGTTTTCTCCAGAGGCAAAGAAAAAATTGGAGATCGCTACCAATACAAACCCGAGCCAAATCATTCCAGGCTCAACATAGTATAACAAGAATGTTGCGATGATACATCCTACATAACTCAGAAACAAAAAAAGTTTTTTCTTAGAACTGTAATCTGTTATGGCACCAAAAATGGGACCAGTAACTACCACAAATAAGTATGAAACTGCTAGTGCCCAGGCCCAAAGGTAGTTTCCATGTTGGAAAGGGTTTGCCGAATTGGGATCGGATGGTACTATAAGTGTGGTAAAAATTTCACAATATACGACGCTAATGATCACCGTTGTATACGAAGAGTTTGCAAAATCAAACATACACCATCCGAAGATTTCGCGATTTTTTTTCTTTTTTGCCTCAGGGCTTTTGTCTTGGGACATAGGGCTCTTTTTTTCCTTTCCTAAAAGTAATTAAAGAGTTTCCAAGGCTTCGCTGAATCTGTCAAATGATTAGTTCAGGCCATGGAACCCCTAGATTTAAATTCCCTGATGCGACCCAAACGGGTCTGCCTATGTCGGATGGTAACGGAAGAAGATTTAGTCCGTGCGATCCAAGAGGGAGCCCAGACCTTGGAAGAAATTCGAGAAAAAACAAGAGCCTCTACCGGCTGTGGAACCTGCTCAAGCCAGGTGTATCGCATCCTCCAGCGCGAATTGCAGAATCTCACCCGGAGGAAAATCTCATGAAATTATCAATTAATATGGCGATGACCATGGACGGCAAAGTTGTGCGTCCGGACGGTAAATGGTATGGCCTTACTTCTAAAGAAGACAAAAATCAAATGGATGTCTACCGCTCTAAATCTGATGCCATCATTGTAGGAAAAAACTCAATCATCAATGACAATCCCGTAGTTCGAATTCGCTCAATTCCCAATGCGTTAAATCCGAGACCGGTAATTTTAATTCGAAAAGGAACTATCCCTCCCGACAAACACGTATTTGACGAATCAGATCATATTCCACTCATCGTTTGTACAAAGTCGAATCTCAAAGAAATTAAGGCAAGTCTAGAAAACAAAGCAGAGATCTTTGCTCTTGATTCTGATGAAATTGACCCAAAAAAGGTAACTGGTATTCTCAAACGGAAAGGTTACAAAAATGTTTTACTTGAGGGTGGACCAAAATTGAATTTTTCTTTTTTAGAAGGTGACTTAGTGGATCGAATCTATCTCACATTAGTTCCCTACATCATCGGAAAAAATGGGCTAGCGGGAATTGCAGATCGACCCACTGAACTTCCTAATTTTTCCGAAAGAGAGTGGATATTGAAGGAGTCCACTCCCAAAGGAAATGAAATTTTTTTAGTCTACGAGCGGGTATAAAATATTGAAAGCTGAAGCCATTTTTTTTGGACATGGAAGTCCGATGAATGCCATTACTGACAATGAGTTTGCAAAGGAATGGAGGCTAATTGGTAAATCTCTAACAAAACCTAAGGCTATTCTTTGTATTTCTGCACACTATGAAACCATCGGTACTTTTATAACTGCAAATGACCACCCTCCCACCATACATGACTTTGGTGGATTTCCTAAAGAACTGTTTGCAGTCCAATACCCCGCACCTGGTGATCCGAAGCTAGTTACTTCAATCGTGGAAAGAATTCCTGAGATTCAAGCAGATTTAGAGTGGGGTCTTGATCACGGAAC
Organism: Leptospira sp.; assembly: GCA_025457985.1. Taxonomy (GTDB): domain Bacteria; phylum Spirochaetota; class Leptospiria; order Leptospirales; family Leptospiraceae; genus Leptospira_A. The sequence continues at coordinate 4,381 of JALOTI010000084.1, read as the reverse complement.
TTGGAGTGTGTTACGACATGTTTACCCATACGCGGACATTCCCATCTTACAACTCAGCCTAGATAGAAACAAAACTCCAAGGGAACATTATGAGTTTGCGAAATCTCTAAGCTACCTACGTGAGGAAGGAGTCTTAATCGTCGGAAGTGGGAATTTGGTCCATAACCTTCGTTTGGTGGCATGGAATAAAATGGACGAACCAGATTTTTTTTATGATTGGGCGGAGGATGCAAATAAAATTCTAAAAGAGTGGATCTCAGCGGAAAATATAACAGCTCTTACGGAATCAATATCCGAAAGAGAGAGTCTGCAAAAAGCAATTCCTTCTTTAGAGCATTTTTTACCTGCTCTGTATGTCCTGGCTGTAAAAAGCCAAAATCAAAACATTCAGTTTTTCAACGACAAACCCGTTATGGGATCTCTCTCTATGACATCTTTCCGGGTGACCGAAAGTTCCAGCTAGTTTAATATTAAACTATTTTCTTGACAAAAACTGAGGAGTGATTTAGTTTGATATTAAATTACTTAGTAATAAGAGGATTCCATGTTTTACAAACTACTCGCTACAAACAAAGATATTACGTTAACCATTCTCCGAGTGACACTCGGTGTTGTAATTTTCCCCCACGGTGCCCAAAAAGCAATCGGAGCCTTTGGTGGATACGGATTCGAAGGAACCATGGGATGGTTTACTGGACAAATGGGAATTCCTTACTTTTTTGGGCTACTCGCCATCGCGGCAGAATTTTTAGGTTCCATCGGACTTATCCTCGGACTTTTCACTAGAGTGGCCGCTTTTGGAATTTTCTCGACTATGATTGTCGCAACTGTACTCGTCCATCTACCAAACGGTTTCTTTGCTGACAAAGGAGGATATGAATTCCACATCCTAACTTTTGGTCTTGCGATACCTCTCATCCTAAAAGGTGCGGGTTCTTTTTCTCTAGATGATGCTATTGCTCATAAATTAGAAAAATAAACCAATCGTCTTTATATTCTTTTTTACTGGAGGGAGGATAGGTATCCTCCTTTCTTATTTTTGAGGTCGTTCCCAATCTAATAGTGTTCGCCATTATTCTGCCTTTCTGATTTTCTGTTCCTACCATTCAAATTCGGAGATCAGGATGAAATCCATTTCAATTTCAGAAATTCAGAAACTCATTCCAGAAGGTAAAATTATCAACAGTGAGCTTATAACAAACATTAGCTTTTCTGGAGTATCCTCACTTTCGACATCCAAAAATACAGACATCTCCTTCGTAGCATCTAAAGCGTTTGTAAACGATGCAAAGGCCTCGTCATCTTCACTACTAATAGTCTCTGATGACGTTGCTGAATCGATACCTGGTAAGGCACTTATTGTAGTACCAAAAGTAGAAATCTCCTTTGCAAAGATCGTTAAACAATTTTTCCCAGACCGAGTACCTACCGGATTTCGATCTCCTCATTCTATTATTGACTCATCTTCAAAAATCGGAGAAGGAACCGATATAGGACATTTTGTAACGATTGGTAAAAATTCGAAAATCGGTAATCACTGTATAATTGAAGATGGAGTAAAAATTGGAGACAATGTCCAAATAGGAGATAACTCACATATTGGACCAAATTGTGTATTTTTTTCAGATATCAGCATTGGAAATAGATTCAGAGTCTATGCAAATTCAACATTCGGTGGAGAGGGTTTTGGTTTTGTGTTCGCAGATGGCAAACATAACAAGATTCCTCAAGTGGGTCGTGTAATCATTGGTGATGATGTAGAATTTGGTGCAAATTGTACAATTGATCGAGGTGCTCTAAACGATACCGTAGTTGGAAATGGATGTAAGTTTGATAATATGGTTCATATTGCACACAATTGTAAGTTAGGTGACAATGTAGTTATTGCTGGACAATCAGGACTGGCCGGCAGTGTGACACTTGGGAATAACGTTCTCATTGGTGGTGCCTGTGCAATCAGTGACCATTTAACTCTAGTAGATGGAACGATTATTGCGGGTGGAAGTAGCCTAAGAACCTCCCCAAAGACAAAAGATGTCTATATAGGTTGGGATTTGGGATTAACATTTCCAGAATTTCAAAAATATAGAGTAAATATTAAAAATATTGTAAATCTCAACAAGTGGCTGAAAAGAATTGAAGGTCTAGAGAAAAAAGTAGGCATAGAATCAAAAGAAAGTTAAGTGAAATTACAAATCAAAAGTCCCGTCAATATTTTGATTGCGGGGCTTATCTTTGTTGGTTGTAAAATCTATTTCCCTTCGGCAGAGCTAAATTTTTTTAAGCTGCTGATCTGGCCCGTTGCCTGGACAATTGGAGTAGTATTAGGCTTACCCATTCAGTATGTCCCAGAGATTGGCTATTTTTTATATGATTATAATATCCTAATAGATAAAAGTTGCTCAGGATACAATTTTTTTCTATTAAGTTTTATGATTTTTGTTATCACTTTAACATTAAAAATCAAAAACAAAGTTCTCCTTATTTCCATAATCCCTATCTCAATATTTTTATCTTACTTTCTTACTCTGCTAGCCAATACATCGCGTATTTTAATATCCATTTTGTTACCTAGAAGCTCAGTTTTGTTTGGTTGGATTCCGTCGCAGGTTCTTCATGAATCGATAGGCGTTTTTTGTTTTTTATGTTTTTTAATAATTGCAACTCTAGTTTTAGAAAAATTTCTTTCAGGAAGTCAAACGCATGTTTAAACTAAGAAACCCCAAATGGATTTTTATTGCTAACTCAATTCCTATTTTAATTCTTATCGTACTTTCTTTTGGCCAGTTTCAAGTTTTTAAATCCTTACTAAATGAAACCGAACACAAATATTGGATTTATTTTTTAACTGGTTTGTCAGTTTTATTTTTGTTAAACGTTTCATATGCTTTGTTCTTAAATTTAAAAAACAAATCAGTTCCCATTTGGTTTTCGTTCTTCGCTATCGTTTCACATGTTTTGTTTTTATATCTATTCGGATACCATTTAAATCATATTCTTCCGAGAAGTGTACCTCCGTGGATGGTTTCAGATAATATCGCCGCCTTAGTGTTCGGTTTTTTAATGCCAACGGTTGGATATGCTTTACTCATATTAGTCGTAGAATTTACTTCTCCCGAAAAAAAGCTAAAACCTTGGTTGAGTTTTTTATATACAGTATCAATTCCAATTTTCGGATACTTATTCACACAACTCATTATCCCAACTTGGAGACCTCTAGACGATCAATTTGTAGCCCATTTTGTAATCATAACAGTGATCCTGTTTACATTGATCTTTTTATTTTTTTTAATAAGAACCATCTACATCCTGACTCAAAATTCTTCTATTGCTTGGAAAAAATACGAACTGTTATGGAAAATCCCAATTGCCATCCTTTTCCCCCTTGCCGGGCTCTCATTGAACAACGGTATCATCTTTGATTCTTTTTATAAAGGTGAAGGAATATTTGGCAACTTTCAAAACAATTGGTTTTACATATTAGCATTTATCAATGGTTTACTTTTGTGCATACCAAACATCAAAATTAGAAAATTTCATATTTGGTTTTTTTTCCTGAGGTCCTTAACTTTTGCATACACGCTTTATTTTTTCTTAGTCTTTCTACCGTATCTTCCGCTTTCGATACTCGCAATTATTGCGTTCGGAGCTGGATTTTTAATGTTAACACCTCTTATGTTATTTGTAATTCATATAAATGATCTCCAGCCATAGAACATCCTTCTGAGTAGCTATGGATTCTGTGCTGACTTTATCAAATGAGCAATCCCCTATTCTCTGCCTCTGAACTCGTACTTTTAGAATCTACTACGATTCATCAGTTCCAGAGTGAAGTTTGTTTCGAAAAATCCTACAAACAGTGCTAAAGCCTTCCAAGCGTTTGCTTCGCTTTCTTTGAACCTTTTAGCTACCTCAATCATTTCTCCATAAAACATTCCGAAACTGTTCAAAATGCCCAAAGGTTCAGTCAAAAAGTTAGTGAGCCTAAAAGGCACCCATTCAGGACAACCCAGCTTCAGACCAATATCTAAAGCATACTAAAAGTCGATGTGAATAAGCTTGCCCTTCTAAGTTACCAATATGTTTTCGTAATGCCTGTCTCCAAGACCTATGATGTAGCCCAAATAGGACCACTGTGCTAGAGTCCGCACAAAGTTTATATAGGTAGTCCACCAGTCTCTAAAATTTCTGATTTGTTTGTTATTCTTTATCAAAATTTCAGAAGTTCTAAGCGTTATTTTGGAAGAAAATTTATCGTAAATCTCTAGAGCTCGTTTTTAACCCTTAAGTCTAGGATTTTCCATCCTTTTGCTAAGCTATTTATTGATCTAAGTCATCAAATTGTTGTATTCAGAGCAACTATTCTGAATAATCGAAGAAA
>JALOTI010000083.1 GCA_025457985.1 Leptospira sp. | reverse complement strand
TCCCGGCCAATCTATGGTCCAAACCTCCCCATACCTAGCGAAAGATTCTTGGATCGATAAAAAGTCCTTACGAGTATGACCTGCCGCATGTAAAAGAAAGATCCGTTTCCCCTCACCTAATTTAGTGAAGGCGATATTACCATACTTTGTATTTATTGTTCCTGTTTCGATCTGTACCATACCATAAGTTGAGGACCAAAGGAAATGTTGGGTCAAGTTCTCTTTTGGTCTTTGATTCAAGAAGGATGTTATCTTATGTTAACTTCTTTTTTCGAAACCAAAGGTATATAGCTGGCAACACAAACAAGGTAAGCAGGCTACAAGTCATAAGTCCTCCAATGACGACTGTCGCGAGTGGCCTTTGCACTTCGGCTCCTGGGGAAGTACTGAGAGCCATAGGAACAAATCCAATGGAGGCAAGGAGGGCCGTGGTCAGGACAGGTCGTAATCTAGTTAGGCTTGCCTTTCGTGCAGCAAAAGCAGATGGGATTCCTTCTGCTTCCAAATCCAGTATAAAGCTAACAAGCACAAGACCATTTAACACAGCTACACCGAAGAGCGCAATAAACCCGATGCCAGCTGAAATGCTAAAGGGCAAACTGCGGATAAACAAAAGGAGAACTCCTCCGGTAATAGCAAATGGAATATTTAAAAAAATTAAACCTGCCATAGCCAAATCCGAAAAAGCAAAATACAACAAACAAAAAATAACAAACAATGTTATCGGAACTACTACTTTCAAAGTACCCATTGCAGAGGAAAACTTTTGAAATTCCCCACCGAGACTGTAATGATAACCAGGTGGAAGCTGAAATTTAGCATTTAAAGTATTTTGTACATTTTGTACGGTGCTTACCATGTCTTTGCCACGGATATTGAACTGGACCAAAGCATAACGATTTTGGTTTTGGTGGTAGATTTGAACGGGTCCTTCCTCCAATTGAACGGAGGCTAATTCTCCTAAGGGGACAAAATTGTTTTTTTGGGTTGTGATGGGAATACTACGGATCCTATTCAAGTCTGGTTTGGTTTCGGTTTTTACATGGATCGGAAACCGTTTCATACCTTCATAAACAATTCCAGCAAAAACACCAGCAGACAAAGAACCAACAACTTGGTTGAATTCGTCTATACTGATTTGGAAGCGGGCGAGTCTCTCTCGGTCTGGCCGGATCCGAACATATTCCAATCCTGAAATCTGATCTATTCTTAGGTTTACCACTCCCGTTTCTTGTCCAACTAAATCTGATACTTGTTCGGCGAGCTCCTTTAAAACCAAAAGATCTTCGCCAAAAATTTTAATACCCACATCGGCACGAATACCTGCCATAATTTCATTGTTTCTCATTTCTATGGGTTGGGAAAGACCAAAGGCGATCTCGGGACCTGCAGATTTCAAAACGGATTCGATTTTAGATTCTAACTCTTCTTTGGATAGACTCCATTCAGATCTCGGCTTTAGTCCTAAATACATATCTGTTTTTTCCACACCCATGGGTTCAATCGCAAGTTCTGGAGATCCTGAGCGAGATACTATATTTTGGATTTCCGGAATCGATTCAAGAAGTGCCTTCTCCATCCGAAGGGAAGAGGACACAGACTCCGTCAGAGTTGTTGAAGGGAGACGGCTCACTTCGATAAGTAGATTCCCTTCATCCAGTTTTGGGAGAAATTCCCCACCCATATTCCAAATCAGAACAACAGTAATGGTTAACACGAAACCAGAACTCCAAAAGATGGGTTTGGGATCTACGATTACTTTCTCCAACTTTGGTTCATACCATCGGTGGATCTTTTGGAACAGTTTGGTTTCTTCTTCCTTTGCCACCGAAGGTTTTAAGAAAAGTGAAGTCAATACGGGGATCGTAGTGAGTGTCAAAAAGAAAGAACCAAAGAGTGCAAATAGTACGGTAGTTGCCATAGGGATGAACATTTTTCCTTCTGTCCCACTTAAGGTGAGAATCGGAAGGTAAACGAGGGCAATGATAATTTCACCAAAAATAGTTGCCTTTCGTACTTCAATGGCAGAACTTAGGATGGTTTGGTCGATTTTTTCTTGGTTTAAATCTTCCTTGGATTGTAGTCTAACTTTTCGTAGGTGCCTATGCGCATTTTCTACTAGAATAACTGCTCCGTCCACAATGAGTCCAAAGTCAATGGCTCCCATCGACATAAGATTGGCAGGTAAATCTCTTAAAAACATACAGAGGATTGCAAATAACATAGCCAAGGGAATGACCAAGGCGATAACTATCCCGGAACGAAGATCACCTAACATAACAAAGAGTATAATAATAACTAAAATTGCTCCTTCCAAAAGGTTCCAAAGGATGGTTCGTAAGGTATTTTTTACCATGATCGAACGATCATAGAAGGGTTTTATCGACATTCCTTTGGGTAAAGTCTTCTGTATTTCAAGAACTTTCTTTTGGACAGCTTTAGTAACTTGCAGAGAATTTTCTCCGAGAAGCATTAAGGTTACGGCTCCAACAACTTCAGAGTTCCCATTGGAGGTCGCGGCACCCTTTCGTAAACTATACCCCTCTGTTACTGTTGCCATGGTTTCTAAAAAAATGGGAAAACCATCGTTTGTGGTTCCAACACGTATCTTTGCAAAATCATTTGGAGTTAACAAAAGTCCGTTACTTCCTAAAATCCACTGTTCTTCTGCTTTTTCCAAATACCCACTTCCCGTAGAACGATTGTTTGTCTCTATTGCCTTAATGATATCGGATAGGGAAATTCCAACGGCTGTAGCTTTCTCTGGGTTCACAAGGATTTGGTATTGTTTGTTAAATCCTCCAAAACTATTTACTTCCACAATACCTGGAACCGTTTTAAGCTGCGGATTGATGTACCAATTGAGATAGGTTGTAAGCTCTAGAGGGTTGTGGATTTCACTTTCTAGAGTAAATTGGTATACTTCGCCTAGTCCCGTAGTGATCGGAGCTAACGTGGGTTTCCCAAAGTTAGGTGGAATACTTTCTTGGGCTTCCGCCAATTTTTCACTTACCAACTGACGGCATTTAAAAAGATCACTTCCGTCTGTGAATACAGCTGTTACCAAGGAAAAGCCATACCGCGATACAGATCGAACTTCAACCAGATTGGGTATACCCGTAATTGCCCGTTCCACGGGTAAACTGATGTATTGCTCTATTTCTAAAGCAGAAAGAGAAGGAGAGGTCGTTACAACCTGAACTTGTACATTTGTAATATCTGGAACTGCATCCACTTTCAACTGATAGGTGGCATAAAGCCCAAAACAAACCAACAAAAAAGTTGATAAAAGTACAAGTGCCTTATGTGCTAATGAGAAGCGAAGGATCTGCGTTAAAAATTCCATCATTCCTCTCCAAACGTTGTCTTAAACAAAATCGCCTTCAACCGAAAGGCGCCTTGGCTCACAAAGGTCTCTCCTTCAGAAATTCCTTCCAAAATCTCAACCTTTGTTTCCTTACGGATTCCCGTTTTGACTTCCGTCCATCGAAAACTATTTTTATTTGAGAGTAAAAAAATATACTGTTTGTTTAGGTGGTTTACTACGGCAGATTCCGGCAAGAGGAAACGTTCTTTCTCTGTTATGCGAAGGAGAGCTTTGCCAAAGAGTCCAATTTTTGCCTTCCTCTTTGTATTCTGAAAGACCAAACGTGCGTGTACAGTCCTTGTGTTTGGATCTACCTTTTCTCCAATATGGTCTACCTTAGCTGGAAAAATTAGGTCAGGAAAGGCAGTGAGTTGAATCTCTGCTTCCTTTCCCTCGGAAACCAAAGAAAGATCCTTTTCAAAGATTTTTCCTTGGAACCAAAGTACATTGAGATCGGCGATTGTTGTGAGGATATGGTTCCCTTGAACGAGAGAACCAGGGATTGCTGTTCGTGTGAGGGCAATGCCAGACCTGGGAGCAAATACAGTAAAGGAGCCTGAATTTGTTCCATCAAAGGGAATTCCGTTGACTCGTAAGGCTTCTTCTGCGGCATTTTTTTCCGATTCTAAAACACGAAATTGCGATTCCGCATCAATATATTCTTGTTTTGCGGCCAAGTTCATATTCACCAAGTTTTGGATACGCTTAAGGTTTTCTTCGGCAGCCCTGTGTTTGGACCTGGCAACGAGAAAACTAGATTTTAATTTTGCCATTTCAGGTGATTCAATTTGAACCAATTTTTGCCCCTTTTGGATTTTATCCCCTTCGACAAAATAAACACGCGTAATACGACCAGGAACTCTAGTATTGACATCTGCCATGGCGTCGGGTGGGGCTTCTGTTTCACCCATGATTTCCACAGTTTCCCAAAATCGTTGTTTGGTGGCGGTTTCTTTCTGGATACCTAAAGTAAAAATCTCTTTTTCCGAAAGAAAAACTTCGGATTCGGATTGAGCTTTTTCTGTTTGGATCGGTTTGTCAGAGGAAGTCCAAAAATAATACATGAGGCTTAGCAAAAGGAAGAGAGAGGCGATATGTTTGAGGGATAATTTCATTGTTTAGATACCAATTCTTGGGAGTCATAACCGAGTACTCTGTACAACTCAAGTTCGGAGAGTTCATATTCGGATTTTGTATTGATGTAATGGAGTTTGGTTTGCAATAGGATTCTTTGTTGGTTGATGGCGTCGATGAGCCGGATTTTTCCCAAGCGGATGGCTTCTTGGAGGTTTTTGATATCGGAATCCGCCCGTTCCATTTTGTTTTCATCATATAACTTAAGTTCTTCTGTAAGGGTGAGATAGTTTGTGAGGGCTACCAAAGATTCTCTTTTAACCATCCTAGCTGTAAATTCTTGTTTTTCTCGTAGGCTCTCTACCTTTGCCTTATTCACTTCTATCTCACCGGAAAAATCCCTCCATACGATAATAGGCATCGTAATCATCCCACCTACAACACGTTCGTTGAATCCATCATTTTGGGCAAATGCACCCAAACTGAGATTGGGTACCCTTTCTCGCCTGATTTGAGTTTGGTGTAAAATTCCCATAGCAATTTCTTCTAGGGAGATTTGGACCTCGGGCCTTCGTTTCAAAGCAAACACAAGGAGTTCGTCTTTTTCTTTTGGGAATGCCAGGGGCAATTTCCATTTTTGTTCTCCATAGGGGAAGTTGGGAAGAGTTCCACCAAAGAGGATTTCCAGTTCCGATTGTGCATTTTGGTAGAGTCTGTGGATTTGGATCCAAAGTTTGTAAATCCGGATCTCCTCTGCCTCCGCAAGGGATTCTTCAATTCCAGGGGATAGACCTTCTTTGACGCGAGCTTTGGAAATCCGTTTGATTTCTTGGACCAGATGTAAGGTGTCTAAACTGTTTTTCTCTTCCCATTGCAAAAAGCGAAAGCGGGTAATTTTTTTTAAGATATCATATTCCACTGTCCTTCGGATCGTTTCCAATCGTAAAACTTGGATTCGAAATTCTTCGTCCGCAATCTGTTGTAAAATCTCTCGTTTGCCATTGGTATAGATTTCTTGGTTTACAAGGACTTGGAAATTGCCTGCCATTTGGGTTCCTGTCCCTGGCAAAAATCCGGGCCCTCCTTCGCGAGAACTGAGATATCCGTTTAGAGAAGGATTGGATGGAAAGAGATAGGATGCGATCCGTTTGCGGCCAGAGATTTCTTTGAGTTTGATTTCCTCCATCCGCACCTCTGGTGTATGAACCGCCAAACAATGGCTTACCTCCAGTAAAGAAGTTTTGTTTTGGCAGAAGGCCGTAGGTGTTGGATTCTCCTCTGTATATAAAGGAAGAAATGAGAAAAAAATTATTAAGATACTATAAATTCGTACGCGATAACGTACAGTTTGTACTCTATGCATAGAGCCCCCTAGTTTCGAATAGGTCTTAGGAAAAAGATCTTAGAAACTTGGGTGGGCGAAAGAGAAAATCGGGATACTCTTCCCATACTTTGCTCGAAAGGTAAACATGGACGTATAGTATACTTACGTGAGCAAAAATTTGGGAAAGATAGATATTGTCAGAGAAGAAGATAGCAACATTACAGGGACAGGTAAGGCAAACATGTTCTGTATGTTCGCCATCTTCCCCTGCTTCGTGGTCTGCGTGGCCTTGTATATGGTCTAAAAATGCATAAGGACAATGCGATTCGGTAACACCCAATCCCCCACAGGTGGACTCATTGTCAACAATGCGTTGGTAGAGGAAGTGTACGGAGAAAAGGAGCAAAAACGTCCAAACTGGTACAAGCACCCTTTGTTGATTTTTTGCTCTCCACTTCCACATGTAAAAATTATGCAGACTACTTCAGATAAAATCAATCCTTTTTGTAAAGTGAACTTCCGATAGATGGAATCAGATAAACCGAATGCCTAAATAGAGTAAAAAACCAAAAGGACCAAACATCAAAGTAAAGAAAAGTGCTTGTATCAACAGATATTGAGGCATATCGTTCGCCAAAGCATCTCTCCACTCATACATACCAACCAAGAGATCAAATGCTAAATAGTGCAACCAACCGGCTAAAAGTGCATTTTTATTTCGAAATAAGGAACCCACGCCTTCCAAACTTCGAAAGTTTCCTTTCGATTTTCCTAGACTCATTCCAATAAAAATTGTGTATATTACGGCAAATAGAATCGGAAAAGCATAACTATCGATTACGAGTTTTGTATAGGACCAATGAGGAAATACAATCATCAAAATCCAAGGAGGAAGTGCGATTGCGTTTGCGATTTTAAAAATACGATCTGGTGTCATGATTTAGTTTATCCTTATTGTGTTATTTTAATGCGTAGACTCGAACAAGTTTTTCCTTTCCTTTAACCCGAGTTTCTCCTAACAATTCGACAATGGAAGGATCAAGTGCGGAGGCAACAGGTTCAGATAGGATTACATCTCGTGCATATTCTTTTGTCAACTGTTCCAAACGACTTGCCAGGTTTACAACATCCCCGATGACTGTATATTCCTTTCTATCTACCGAGCCGACTGTTCCAGTTACAACTTCACCACTATGGATTCCCATACCTATCCGAATCGATGGAATTTCTTTTTTTTCTATCAGCTCTTGGATACATTTGCGAATTGCCAATGCGGCTTGTATGCAAGAATAGATATCCGTTCCATTAGATATTGGAGCACCAAAAACAGCCATAAAACCATCACCAAGAAATTTATTTACAATACCACCGTTCTGATTGATACAGACTATGATCTCCTGAAAAAGTCTATTTAAGAATTGGATCAGATCCGTTGGTTTTTGGGTTTCCGCAAATTTTGTAAAATCACGTATATCAAAGAACAAAATACAAACATGTTTCTCTTCTCCATTCCAATCATCTCTTTGGTGTAACAAAGTGTTAACGACTTCAGGAGATACATGTTGCCCAAACAATACACGAATTTGATTTTTTTCTGTTTCGGCCGCCAAACTATTAATAAAACTATTTCGTATTTGGCGCGAAACAAAAGCCGCTAAAAAACCACCAACTAAGAATACATTCGCCTTACCAAAGTAAATTGGAAATGAAAACAAAAGTGGATCCACAGCTTCAGGACTTGTTTGTTCCAATAAATAGTAAACGATTCCCAAATATTCAGCCCAAGAAACAAATCCGATAAAAATCGCTAAACCCATATCTAATCGTAAAGTGGATAGTACGATGAAAAAAAAGTAAGCAAGCTCAGGCGGAGAATTTAGAGCTAGAATAGGGACCTCTAAATTGCTACCCAATTCCCTAAGTAATAGCTC
>JALOTI010000082.1 GCA_025457985.1 Leptospira sp. | reverse complement strand
AGAATCTGATACTACTTGATCTTGTATGGATACGGCGAAGGGATCACATGAATTCTTTAATTCAGGGGGTTTGCAAAACAAAATCCCAAGAAGGAAAGTAAAAATAAAAATTTTACACAAGGGTTTCATTCAAGTGAATTCTTATTGGATGTCTTTTTGCCTGAATCACCCGTTTTGACAAGGAAAATTTGACAAGATAGAGTTGATAGAAGAAGCCTTGCTCCATCCACCCCCTCCGCTCTCAGCGGAGTCTGCGCTTCGCCACCCACCGCTGTAAGCTCCGGTGGCTCACGGGGTCGCAAAAATTTGGCTAGAGAAACTGTTCAAGTCCCGATTTTTTTTAGTTAGATGATTCTTTTGGGGAACGATTTAATTCTTTGCGGGCGGAGGGACTTGAACCCCCACGCCTCACGGCGCCAGAACCTAAATCTGGTGCGTCTGCCAATTTCGCCACGCCCGCAATGTGGTTGTTTCAACAGGATTTTGGACTGGGCTGAAATGTCTACTGAGATTTTAGGAAACTCTTGCAATGATTTGCGGAATTTTATAAGCTTGGGCGTAACGATTGGTACATAACGCAAAACATGAATATCTTAGAATATATGCAAAATATCTCTACCCAAGTTTATGTGAGGGGAGATATTATTTTTAAAGAAGGGGAACCTCATGATGGTAGTATGTATTGCATCATGCAGGGAATGTTTGCAGTCACAAAAAAACTTCCTGATGGGACCCAAGAGATCATCCGAGGACTGGGACCAGGGGAATTTTTTGGGGAGTTATCTCTTTTAACCCGCCGACCCCGTGCCATGACAGTGAGTGTTGTTTCAGTCAATGCTCGGGTTGGAATCCTAAGAGAAGAACAATTCGAAAAACTTGCCAGAATCAATGCACATTTTTTATTTCATCTACTGAAGAGCACGGTTGAAAAACTTCATAGAGCAGAAGCCAGATTGACGGAGATTGAAAAATTGGTTGAGGAAATCCAAAAGAACGAGACTTCAGAATGAGCGTAGAACATCTAAAAAAATACCTAACATCCGTTCAATTGATGCACTTCAAAAAGGATTCCGTAGTTTTCAATGAAGGTGACGAAAGTAATGGAAAGATGTATTTTATCTTTTCTGGTCTTGTGGAAGTGTATCGAAAAAAAGCATCCGGCGAAAACCAGTTCATTAGACTCATGGGCCCGGGTGAATTTTTTGGGGAGTTAGCTCTTGTTTTCCCAAGCCCTCGTGCTGCGACAGTGATTGCTACAGCCGATGACACAAAAGTTGGTATCATCACAAAAGATATTTTTATAAGTATGGGAAAAGACAGTCCTGAATTTTTAAGTGTCTTACTCCATACAGTAATCAAACGTTTGACGGCGGTCGAAGACAGTATAGCAGAAAAACAAAAATTCCTTCACACTCTTATCAACGGTATTCCACAAACTCCACTGGATCCAATTCTCGCCAATCTACCTAAAGTAGATGCAGAAGGAAATTTGGCGACGGAAGAAGTAACACCTACTGAACCAGAGCCTGAAGAGGAAGAAAATACTGGCTTCATTCCACCGACTACCTGAGGATTCGACCAAAAAGATGTTGACTAGACCTGTTTTTTGGAAGCAAATTTTCCCGTGACGATGCGCCTTTTCCACTACCCTCTTCCCGTACTTTTTGTAGCAATCCTCTTTCTATTAATTCCAATTTTGAACTTTTACGGAACTGCAGCAATTTACGACTTAAGACAACAAAACATTTCGGCGGTATTTTCTCGACTAACTGCCCTGCAATACATTCTTTCTGGTATCAGTTTACTTATCGCTTACGGCCTGCTTGCAAAGAAAAAATTTGGATACTTTCTTTTCCTTTGTTTTGGATTCATATTAGTAACTTATAATGTATGGATGATTGTTTGGGTTAGCCTTGGGAAAAAGATATTTGTAGCAGGAATGCGTATCCAAACAGCTGATATCTTATGGAACAGCGGTATAACGATCTTTTTTCTTGGAGTTATTTTTTATTTTCTGCGCAGAGAGGTATCGGCACCCTACCTTAGTCCAGAAACAAGAGGTTGGAGGGGTCAATATCGAGAGACCCATCCTATTCCTGTTCACTGGACAAACAAAGATGGAGAAACGGAAGGTGATGCCCAAACAATTAATGTTTCCGAAACAGGAATTCTTATACCATTAACACCCCATCATTTTTTAAAAGAAGGGGATCCGGTCAATCTGCTCTTAAAACTTGAAAATGAAGTACGAGCTCCTATCTCCATTTCTGTTGAGGGACAAGTAGTACGGCTAGATAAAGACAATGATGGAACCGAACTTGCAGGGATTCAAATTTCTTTCCAAGTAGCCCAAAAAGAAGAAAAACTCCAGTTTGAAAGTTTTTTAACTAGGGTATTTGCACCACGATACCCTGTTCGCAACGAGGTAAGATTTGGAGACAAAACCTCAACTCCTAATTCTGGCATCTTAGTCAATGTCTCGATGGAAGGTCTATACATTGAAACAGAATCTGTCTTAAACCAAGGTGTATTCTGCGTTGTAAAGATTCTAACACGAAGTGGAGAGATTCAGGTAACGGGAGTTGTCAAATGGTCCAACCCTTCCGCCAAATATGGAAAGCCGAAAGGATTTGGGATTCAAATTGAATCCATCGAAAACAAAAACCTATTTAGGATTTGGATTTGGAAACAAAGATTTAAAATCTTTCATGGTAGATAGATAGAAATAAATTCTAAAATATAGGCTAATCGCTCCATTCCATATCTTCCAAAAGTTTGATATCACCTGGGTGAGTTACCTTAAGATTTTTGTGATCCGTCGTAACCAAACCAATCTTATGGGGTTGGATCCAAGAAGCTAAATCGGTTGGGTGTGTGCTTATATCGCTAGATAATTGAATTTCTAAAAGTTTTTTAAGCAAATGTCCGCTTGCCATTTGCGGAGTTTTCACGGAGAATACTTCTTCCCGATCTAAGGATCGTTCTGAAAAATTTGATCCTTTTTTTGCATGCAACAAACTTTCTGTTATACGAGCCACTAAAGTAGCAGCACCGTAGATTCTTGTTTCTTCGACGAGACGGTCTAACTCCACCAATCGAAAATTGGGTCTAGCAACATCATGAATACAAATAAGGTCTGTTTCATCAAAAGTAAAAGAGTTGAGTCCTGCCAAAGTGGAAAGATGACGAGACTCACCCCCCTCCACAATCCGATCATCAATATCCAAAACATCTTCGAGAATCTCTTCTGTTTTCAAAATCCATTCGGGGTGAGATACGATTGTTAGGGATTTTGTACAACCCCATTTTTTAAATCGTTCAACCGAATGCAGAAGCAGAGGTCTCCCTCGGAAGGGAAGGAATTGTTTGGGCAAATCTCCCCCCATTCGAGATCCCGTTCCACCTGACAAAAGTATGGCTCGGATTTGATTCATAGTTTGAACTAAAATCTATAAAACTAAAATTTCGTTTTTGTAGATTTCTTCAATCGTTTGTTTCTTTCGAATTAATTTGAACTCACCTGAATTTGTAACTAGAACTTCTGGTGTTTCAGGAAAACTATTGTAGTTTTTTGTGGACATGCTGGAACAATACGCCCCCACTCCTTCCATCACCACATAATCCCCAATGGTAGATTCTCCCATAAGGCGAGTCATTGGCTCTCCACCCTCTTTTTGAGTAAAAACATCTCCAGACTCACAACAATGTCCCACAACCACATACTCGGCGGTTTTGGAACTAGAATCGGATGGATTTTGTTTGACTGTAACGAGTGGGTGTCTTGAACCATAGAGCGATGGTCGTGTGTTTGAGTCCATTCCTGTATCTAACTTTAAGAAGGTGAATCCTTTTGGTCCCGTATCCACCTTATCATCTACTCTTGTCACTAATGAACCACAGAGGGCAACAAGATAGGTCCCTGGTTCAATTTCTAAAATTAGTTTCCTATTGTGTTTTTTCGCGAACTCTTCAAAGAGAATTTTTACAGGAGCACCTATCTTCTGTAAATCGGTCGATTTTTCATCTTCCATCCGTCCAACTTTATATCCACCACCTAAGCTAACGACTGTCACAGATGGGAATGCTTCTGCGTATTCTAAAGTATAGTGGGCAACAGCCTTCCAAACCTCGGGATCACTACCAGACCCAATATGGGTATGAACCTTTTCTACATTCAAATTGTATTTTTGGACGAGAGATTTTACTTCATCCAATTTTTCATGCCAGATTCCAAAGGAAGACGTGACTCCACCCACATCCGTTTTTTTTGTATGCCCAGAACCAAGACCTGGGTTGAAACGAATGGAAATTGAACCACCGGGAAAAGCCTCGCCATACGCTTCCAATTGGCGTAAAGAACAAACGTTAAATTTCACTCCACTGGAAATGATGTTCTTAAAATCCTTCGGGAACTCTTGTGAGGTGAGCATAATCTCTTCTGGAGAAAAACCGAAATGCAAAGCGCGTTTTACTTCGTGTTCGGATGAGGCGTCGATCAGGATTCCCTTCTGTTTCATTATTTTTAAGATGTTGGAATTGGGATTAGCCTTCATGGCATACCGAACTTGGACGCCAAAGGCGTTCGGAAATGCCTTCGCTTCGTCACATTTTTGTTCTATTTGAGACTGAGAGTAAACGAATAGTGGGGTTCCAAATTCTTTTGCCAAGGAACGAACTTGCTCTTCTTTCAAAAACTTTAGTTTTTCGATTGATGTCATAGTATTTAAGATAAACCTTTCAAAAGGTTCCATTCTTTAAAGTCAAAAAAGTAGAAAATGGCAGGAAAGATCACACACTTAGAAGCGCTATCCCAGGTTAAAAAACACCTGGAACATGGTAACTCTACTCAAAGAAAAATTGCAAGTCTCTTGAGTAGACCTGATGTTTCTTCCTATGCAAATCTAGGTGCTGTTGCTCCCGATATATTTTACTTTTACCATGTTTTGCAACCCAAACGCACCAAACGTGCGGCTTACTTTGGTGACCTTGCCCATCACAAGAATGTGGCTGAACTCATATTGAGCTTTTTGGACCAAATCAACGACACAGAAGAAGGTTTGTATCGGGATCGTTTTCTTGCATTTACATTAGGGTATATTTGCCACTGCGTTGTGGATATACAAACCCATCCATATATCTTCTATATCTCTGGTGATTATTACAATAGTGACAAAAAAATTTCATACCAAGCTCAAGTAAATCATATGCGAGTCGAATTTGGTCTCGACACACTTTTGTTACACTATAGATGGGGCATGAGTGCAAGGGAATACGATTTTCCTCAATACATTGATATTCGCCATAGAACCGTAGGAATCAAAAATAAAATGGACCCAACCCTATGGAGGTTTTGGCTCCAGTCTCTAAAACAAACCTTCCCTAAGGAATTTCAGGAAAACTATTTGGGATCGGAAAAAAAGATCATTCCTGGAGATATACTCAATGAATCCTATATCGGATTCTATCGATTTACCTCTACTCTAGACAGCCGAAGCTCACTCATGCGTGGCTTGGTGAACTTTGTAGACACGATCACCTTCCGCAAATGGCACGCAAGTGTTCTTATGTTGCCCTCGATTGAAGAAATCAATCCTAAGATTATGAATGAAGAAAAACGGGAATGGAACTACCCCGCTGATCCAAAGAGAAAATTTAGAGATAGTTTTATTGAACTTTTAAACCAGGCAAGTACTGCAAGTAAGGATATCCTCACACGTGCCTTCGAGTACAGTTACAATCCAGAAAGTAGATCCAAAATTTTGGAAACCTTCGGTGGATACAATCTGGACACTGGACTTAGATACCAGGGAATTGACCATATGAAAGAGTTTTCACCACTCATCTAAAAATAAGTAGAAAGGATAAACCATGAAACGAGAACCCGTTGGGCTCTTCGAAAAGTATTTTATAATCTGGTTCCGCTCCCTTACAGAGACTATCTGGACGGGTGAAAGAAAGCTCCGAAATACAGTGATTGCGATCCTTGTGTTGGGTGGGCTCAATGTATTTTTACTCACAGGTTCAGTACGAGATTTCTTTAGATTGGAAGAAGCTTCAAAATACGATATTCCTTCTACATTATACGGATTAAACGAAAAAGGTGAGTACGAGGCGATAGCCGAATACTACAAATTTTCCAGAATCCCCGTTCAATTGGACTCCTTACCTAAAGAAGAAAAACCCTATTCACAAGACGACCGCCACAAACTCATCCAATGTTTTTTATCCACTGAGGACAATTCGTTCTACAGCCATTCGGGCATTGACTTTAAGGGTATTGCAAGAGCCTTTGTTGTAAACATCCTCGCAGGTAGAGTGAAAGAAGGTGCATCTACCATCACTCAACAGGTTGCTCGACTCAAGTATCTTACAATCGAGAGATCCCTTGCAAGAAAAGCTAGAGAAGCTTGGCTTGCAGTTTTACTTGAGGCAGTGTATCCAAAGGATAAAATTCTCGAGGTTTACTTAAATGAGATTCCACTTGGACATGGAACTATCGGAGTGGGAGCCGCTTCGCGCTTTTACTTTCGAAAAGAAGCAAAGGATATCAGCTGGGGGGAAGCAGCAATCCTCGCTAGTTTAACAACAAGACCTACACTGTTTAGCCCAATTGTGAACCCCCACTCGAGTATGAGTAAAGTACGTGTGGTCTTTCGCAAACTCATCGAAAACGGTAGGCTTTCCGTATCCGATGCAGAAAAAGAATACGCAAGTTTACAAGACTACTATATCAACCTCAATAGATCTCCGAATGATTCTGCGTTTTCTGACCGGTTGAATCGATTTCCGTATGTCACAGAATATGTGAGAAAAAATTTAATCCGCACGATTGGATCCGAAAGACTCTATAACGGTGGACTGAAGATTTATTCCACTATTGAAATCCGACACCAAGAAGAGGCAGAAAAGTCCCTACTTCCCGCCTTACAAAGACAGACGATCGAATCAAACCAAAGAGCTTTCCGAAACGTAGACGCATTTGATGATATATACGGAAGTTCCTTTTCCATAATTGCCGATCTTTACGATCTGCCAGATTTTAAATTCAAAATTTCTAGATCAGAAAGAACCTTTTCCTCTGCTTACCAAGAAGAATTACGTGATCTTTTTTCTACTCTGAATTTGCTTGTAGGCGATGATGTTTTAGGAGATTGGATAGACAAAAATTACACTAGCCAATCGACAAAAGACCATCTCCTTCCCGTTGAAGGATCCTTAATTGCAATTAGACCAAACACCGGTTACATCACTGCTCTCGTTGGTGGATCAGGGTTTCGTTCTGACAACCAACAAATTCGTCCGTTCCAAGCCTTCCGCCAACCAGGGTCTGCATTCAAACCAATTTTGTATGCAACTGCAATGGATTATTCTGGAAAAAACCCAGATCCTGAAAAGAACGTAACACCTGCTACATTGTTTGCTGACTCCCCTCTTCAATATTTGATGGAAGATGGGGATGAATGGGCTCCTGAAAACTATAGTGCAGAATATTCGGGTTTTATCCTACTTCGAAAGGCGTTAGAACAATCCAAAAATTCGGTCGCTGTCCGAGTGTTAGAACAAGTAGGACTTTCCAATTTAATGGCAACACTCATTTTGAACTCACTCCGTACGAATTGACCAGGGCTTATGCGGCACTGGCTTCGGGTGGAAAAACAGTTAATCCAATCTCTGTTTTATATGTAGAAGACCAGTTTGGGAATACCATACGGGATTACCGAAAGGATTTTTCAGAATCCGATCGCAAACAAGTCCTGTCGCCGGAAGCATCTTTTTTGATAACCGATATGATGAAAGATGTTGTGCAGGAAGGAACAGGTCGGGGAGCTCTCTCCTTTGGGCTGGGAAGACCCGCTTTTGGTAAAACAGGTACGACGAACAACTTTAGAGATGCTTGGTTTGTCGGTTATACCCCCGAGCTTGTGGCCTCGGTGTGGTTTGGTTACGATGTAGGTACGATATCTTTGGGCCGAGGGATGACGGGCGGAAAGTTGGCCGCACCTGTTTGGGGTCGATTTATGGCAAGAGCCCTAGAAAAGGAGCCCCGGCGAGAATTCGAGTGGGCAACAGACCTCAAACTGACCCGTCGAGCCGTCTGTAAAATGTCAGGAAAACTCCCCGGATCCCAGTGCAGAGAGGTCTTCGAGGAATACTTCATTCCACAAACTGTGCCGAAAGAGGTGTGCGCAGACCACGGATCCAATTGGAATGTGGTGGAATCCTCTAAACCAACAATCGTGGCTGAAAAGAAAAAGGAAACAAAGACTGTGATTTCAAAACCCAAGGAAACGACCCAACTCCCGAAAAAGAAAAAATCGGTCTTTAGCGGGGACGAAGAAATCAATTATTAAAAAGGCTTGTCACAGAAGCGGAAAATTTTCAATCTCACAGAAGGGGAAAAGGAGACGGAATGGCAATAGGTAAGGATTCCATCAATAGTGTTATCGGACCTGGATCGATATTTGAAGGTAAGTTTTATATCGCAGGTTCACTCAGAATCGATGGAAAATTTGAAGGCGATATCAAAACCGAAGATGCACTTGTCATCGGTGAGACTGGAAAGGTAAAAACAAATATCAGTGCCAGGGAAGTAATCGTTTCTGGAACCCTCATCGGGAACATCAAAGCCGAAAATGAAGTCAAACTAGAAGGCACAGGAAGAATGTTAGGTGATATTACTGCACCTTATTTGGAACTTCAGAAGGGTGTCGTGGCAAAAGGAAACATTACGATCACCGGTGGCCAGAAAAAAGATGTTCGTAAGATCGTTGAAGAGTCATTTGGTGGTATCAAATCTTTGGAAGGTAAGGATTAGTCCCAATTCAATAAGACATGCTTCTCAGATCACCAGAAAAGTCTACGATCGGGAAACATGTGGTTCGGTGGGGAAATGTCAATATCATCCAACTTTCCCCAGGAAAGTACTTCTATAACTTCCAAACGCAAGGTTCCGTATTACACGGAACTGTTGATTTAAATAAAAAACGGTATAGGATTCTTCCCCTACTCATTTCATCTTTTTTATTTTCTTTTTTTACTTCTATTCTCTTTTACAAACAAACATACGAAGAAACACTCTCTGACAAAGACTTTGCACCTATCAGCTCGGAGGTAGAAGAGAATGATTCTAAAGACAAGGAAGCTAAACTTGCCGACGAAAAATACCTTTTAGAAACTGAAGAAAAGAAATTGGCGATTCTTCGTTCTGCCGATCTCGATAAATCTGCAAATGACAAAAACAAAAAACTAAAGGTAACTCAATACAAAGTCAAAAAGAACGAAACCTTATCTGATATAGCTAAACGCTTTAAGGTATCTCCGGAGTCTATCGCAGGTAGCTCCAATATAAATGTAGATCTCATACTTCTTCCTGGTCAAATTCTAAATATCCCAAACAAACAAGGGTTAGTTTATAAACTTAAAAAGGGTGATACCTTAGCCAAAGTTGCGGATTTTTATAAAGTAAAAATAGAAGATGTATATTCGGAAAACCAACTGGATGATTATGACCTATTAAAATCTGGACAAAAAGTTTTTCTACCAGGTGCAGTCATTCCTGAGGTAGGTCCAATTTGGAGGATTCCGGTTACTTCCAAAGTGATCACATCTGGATGGGGCACAAGATCCTATCCGCAATATAAGTTTCATATGGCCCTCGATCTACGTGCTAATTACGAGCCTGTATATTCTGCACGGAAGGGAAAGATTGCGTTTGCTGGATGGATGGGAGGTTATGGAAATGCCATTATCATCAATCATGATGACAACTACCAAACCCTTTACGCTCACAACTCTAAATTGTATGTAAAAGAAGGGGATTATGTAAGTGCTGGCAAAATTATATCTAAGTCTGGATGTACTGGATACTGTTTTGGGCCACATCTTCACTTCGAAGTTATCAAAGATGGAAAGAACATCAACCCAACAAAAATCATGAAAGGCTTTACCTACAAATGAATCACTCCCATAACAAAGTATCTTTAAAAAATTGCCTTACATCAGAAGTATTGAATTCATTATTTTTTTTATTTATCCTCATTCAGTTTTGGTCTTGTGTTCCTAAGGAAATAGGAACCTTGATCAACGAATCGATACAAGAACCTTTCGATGATCAAAAAATAGTAAACGTTCACTATGTAACAACTAGGCGAGAACTTTCAAACAAAGAAAACTGTGACGAAACTGCGTATGGTTTCATTACAGATATCAATCCGCATTACGGCACATGTCTAGTCAGTACTCCCACAAACCGAGCAATCGGCGACATCTCGTTAGATAACAAAGCTGACAAAAATAAATTCTTCCAATTAAAAGGTCGAATCAATTTGAGTGAGTCAGACTTTTTTTCAAAGCTTAAAGAATCTAAAGCCAAAGAAATTCTAATTTTTGTCCACGGTTTCAATGTTAATTTCGATGAGGCTGCCACACGTGCTGCTCAAATCAAATTTGATTTAAAATTCCAAGGTGATGTTGTGTTGTATTCGTGGCCTGCGGGTTCAGAGGCAAGCCTACTCGGCCAAGTTATGGTTCGCTCTGTTTATGAGTCCAATTTTGCAGAGGCAAAAATCAACCGAAATCCATTTTTATCCTTTCTAAAATCCATCAAGTCAACAGGAAAAAAATTGCATCTTGAGGATCACAGCATGGGGCACCAAGTGGTTTTACCTGCGAACAGTTCTGCAAGTGCAGAAGGTGCGTCCAAGTGGATTTCAGAACTTGTTTTAAATGCTCCCGATTTTGATAGAGCAGAATTTTCGTTAGTCCTCCCTGGACTCCTAGGCTTTTCCAACCGAGTTACCTTATATTGTTCACCGGGTGACAACGCCCTACTCGCTTCTCAGAAAGTAAACGGTGGTCAACGGGCTGGCATGTGTTTTAAATACCCAGGTGTCGATGTAATCAACGTTAACGAAGTTGACTCTCCCGTACTTGGTGTGGGTGGACTTGGTCATGGTTACTACTCATCTCGCCCGATACTCACTGACATGTATCAAGTGTTATTTGGGGTATCTGTTGAAAAACGACTGTTTATTCGTCGATCCGGCGCAAACAATGGAGAAAATTGGGTTCTGCGTAAGTAGATGTGACTGGATTTGGAAGTTTATTCTACTTTCGGGAACGCATTTTTTTAGGTTGTTCTGGTATCAAAACAGACTTTCATTCTCACTACGCTGCCTCAATTCTCTTTTCGGAAAGTAAACCATTTTTGCTCCATAACGAAACAAATACTCTGACTACCCACGCAATTGTACTTCCGCCGAACTACTTCCACAAACTGGATGCACCTCAAACAAATATCTTTGTGATTCAACTCGATCCCAAAACAGAAGAATACAAATCCTTAAAACTAGATAAAGAACCAAAATTGATTCCAGATAAAACAGCAAATACCATCTCCGAATTGGCAAAACCAATTTTGTATGGTGATATTAACTGCGAATCTGTTAAACAATTATATGCGAAAATTTTAAATGAATTGGGATCTTCATCGAACATCGAAACGGAACTGGATCCAAGAATAGCGCAGGCAATTGAAATCATTTCCAATGTCCTACCGGAAGGAATTCGAATTAAAGAAATTTCAGAACAAACAGGACTCTCGCCAGATCGTTTTATGCACCTATTCAAAGAAAATATGGGCATTCCCCTCAGGCAATTTCTTTTATGGAAAAGACTTCATATCGCCGCAAAACACTTGCAAACGGGAGGGAATCTCACAGAAGCATCGCATAGTGCCGGTTTTAGTGACCAAGCCCATCTAAGTCGAACATTTAAGAAGATGTTTGGAGTAAAACCCTCCTTGTTTTTAGGAGGGTCTCAATTGAAAAAAGTATGCTTTTGTTAGTTTCGATTTATTTTTGATTCTTTAAGAAGTTTTGAGTTTAGAAAAATCTTTGTAGAGTCCTTTCTCTTTTAACACTGATTCGACTGCCTGTTTTACTTCCAGTCTATATCCCAATTCAAAAAATACATCCGCCACAACAAAAAGTGGAGCAGAAACAAGCGCCTGAAAAAGATTATCAAATAAGGCTGGCCTTCCTTTTTCGAATATGAAATGTCCATAGAACTGTGCACCCCAACCAAAAACTTGACCCAGGCC
>JALOTI010000081.1 GCA_025457985.1 Leptospira sp. | reverse complement strand
AATCTATTTGGTTCGAATGAAGGCAAAGATACAAGATTTGAAATCAAAAAAGGAACCGATTCAAAAGTTGATTTTGTGGGAACCGGTAGCCGTTACTTTATTGGCGTTTTGGATCCGTTAAATGAACAACCCTCAGGAGTACTTTTAGACAATCGCAAAGGAAACGAAACAGGTGTTTTGCTTGTTTATGACAATTGGAAACTTGGACCCGGAGAAGAAATGGATCTAAGTTACGCTGCATATGTTGGTGTTCGAGAGTTGGACGGAACCGCCTTTAGGGATTCTTCTCTTGATCCATTTGTTAACAAAGAGTCCACATTTGCAGGCCTTAGCGAATATCTGGATAAATCCTTCAACCAAGGTATTACAACACCGCTTAGAAACGGAATAGTATGGGTTTTAAAGAAAATCTACTTGGTCATTCCAAATTATGGTTGGGCTATTGTCATCTTTGCAATTCTCTTTAAATTGGCCTTCTATCCGCTTAACAAAAAACAAGCGGAATCCATGAAAAAGATGCAAGAGCTTTCACCACAAATCAAAGCCATCAATGAAAAGTATGCTGATGATCCAAAGCTCAAACAAGAAAAGACAATAGAGTTATACAGAAAAAATGGAACTAATCCGATGTCTGGATGTCTTCCGATGTTAGTTCAAATTCCGATCTTCATCGCACTCTATACCGCATTTTCTGATACGGTTGATCTTTGGAACTCACCATTTTTGTGGATAAATGACCTTAGTGAACCTGACACAGTTTTTACGACTCCTAAACTTGCATTGATCGGTTCGATTGGCATCAATGTTTTACCACTTGTAATGGTAGTAACACAAGTGATTCAGTCACGTATGACCACAGTTTCGACGGATCCGAACCAAAAGATGATGATGTATATGATGCCGGTCATTATGTTGTATTTCTTTTGGTCTATGCCATCAGGTGTAACGATGTATTGGACTATGCAAAATATTCTATCGATTGTGCAACAGGTCTATACGAATAAATTTGGGAAAACAGAAGATAAACCTTCTACAAACTCTCCGACCCCAGCAAATAACCAAAACGCAAATGCGAGACCTGGGTTTAGAAACCAATCTCAAAAAAAGAAAAAATGAAATCATTGTTTAACAAGGAAAACTAAAGATGAATAACTATATTTTTGAAGCCGAAGCTAAATCAAAATCAGAAGCGGAGGACTACACATTAGAAACCCTTAGATTACAACCAGGAGATCTTCGATTTGAAGTTGTAGATTCTGGCAAATCAGGATTTTTAGGGATTACACAAAAAAAACCCGCCGTAGTGCGCGCGTTTGTTGTAAATAATGATATCCCTTCGGAAAAAATTATCCACGGAGTAATCATTACCATTCTTAAAAAGATGGGTATTCCAGCGGAAGTAGTTGGGATGGGCGACGTAGATGGAAAAATCTATGTGGAACTCACAAGTAAAGAATCAGGCTTAATTATTGGGAAAAGAGGTGCGACGTTAGATTCATTACAATTCCTTTTGAACCTTATGGTCGATCCTAAAATCCGTCACAACCGAAAGATTGTTTTAGATATTGAATCATACCGAGATAAACGAGAATTATCTTTAATCAGACTCGCAAAGTCTATCGCCGCATCGGTAATCAAATCCGGAAGATCAAAACTTTTAGATCCTATGAATCCTTTCGAAAGAAGAATAGTCCACATGGCAATTCAAGAAGATGAACGGGTTTTTACTAGATCAGAAGGAAATGGTACATTCAAACGCGTCCGTGTAATCTCTGCTAAAGAAAGACACAAATATAAAGATGTTGAAGATCCGTCTAAAAAAGGCCTACCTGTTGAAGACTTTGAAGATGGGGTAGATTCTGAAGATTTAGACTAATGACGACAACGATTGCGGCTTTATCCACCGCAAACGGCCCCGGAGCGATAGGCATCCTCCGGGTATCTGGCCCGGATACAATTCAAATTTCGACCAAAATTCTTAAAAAAAATAATACTCCCTTAACCATCGAGTATATTTCAAAGAACCCACGAACAGCTATTACATGTGATTTCTATGAAAATCTAACTCCGATTGATCAAATCGTTTTTCTCTTTTTTCCAGGACCCAATTCATATACCGGTGAAGATTTAGCGGAATTCCATTTGCATGGAAATCCAATTCTTTTAAAAAAAGCACTTTCTGTCTTATTTTCAAATGGGGCAAAGCCGGCAGACCGAGGTGAATTCACGAAACGAGCTTACCTAAATGGAAAAATCAACCTATCCAGTGCGGAAGCTATCTCTCGGTTGATCGAATCCCGTTCCAGATATGAGTTGGAACTTGCTCAGAAAAATGTTTTTGGCGAAATTTCAAAACTTAGCTCCAAACTACGTAGTGATTTGATATCTTTAAAGGCAGAATGTGAGGCTGAAATCGATTTTTCTACAGAAGATCTGACCTTTGAATCTATTGAAGAAAGAAAGATGCGAATGATTCAGGTTCGTAATATTTGCTCAAAACTCATTTTAGATTCCAAAAAAGCAGAAAATTTAATATTACAAAGTACTGTAGTACTATTTGGCGAACCAAATACCGGAAAATCCAGTTTAATGAATCTTTTAATTGGAAAAGATCGATCGATTATATCAGATATTCCAGGCACAACAAGAGATTACATTGCAGAAGAAATTTCTTTAGATGGGATTCCCATACGATTAGTGGATACCGCAGGAATTCGCGAAACTGCAGACCAAATTGAACAAATGGGCATTGAGCGGAGCAAACGTGAAGTGGATAGTGCAAATGTAAAACTAATTCTTGTTGATAGCACTCAAGAAACCGAAGCAAAGCTCTTTTTTGAAACGCATCGCGAAAGGATTCAAAACTCCATTTTACTTGCAAACAAAATCGATAACAAGAACCCAAAATGGAATTCTGCTGATTGGAATCTGTTAGCAAAAGATTTCAAATGTCAGTACATGGAAATATCATGTAAAACGAAAACTGGAATTCCAGAATTGTTAGACCAGTTAAAGGGAAAACTCACGGATACAAACACTTCCGATGATATTGTTTTATTAGAAGAAAGGCAACTATATCACATTCAAAAAATTGAATCCAATTTAAACGAAGCAATTACATTACTTGAGACAGGTGCTCCAGCCGAGATATATATCCAAGAAATTAATTATGCAATAAAAGAAGTTGGCGAAATAAATGGTCATGTCGACAACGAAGAAATTTTAGGTCGTATTTTTAGCAAATTTTGTGTAGGAAAATAATTATCAGACATTTAAAATTTTCTATTGTCGAAAGTTGGTAATTGTATCCAATTGACTGCACACAACACGAGGTAAAAAATGAAAAAACTTTTAGTCATTCTCACGATAATTTTCTTCAGTAGTTTCGGAGTATTTGCTCAGACAGAAGCTGACGAAGAGCCTACAATGGCAGGTGAAGAAACAACTGAAACTGTTAAGCCAAAAAAAGAAAAATTAGACAACAAAGACGGCGACAGAAAAGAGAAAACAAATAACAAAGACGGCAAAAAGAAGGCTAAAAAAGAGAAAAAAGCTAAGAAAGAAAAAAAGGCAAAAAAGAAGAAGTAATCGTCTTTTTTTCAATAATGAAGTAGCAAAAAGCCCCTATTCCTTAGGGGTTTTTTTTTATAATCTTACACTACAAAAACCCAATAGATTCTATTTTTTTATCTGAGATGCCTAAGTTGGTAAACTTTTTTAAATTCAATTTCCTTAAACTAAATTAATTCCATTCGTTTTGCTTGTGTTAACTCTTCTGGCTTGAATGGTTTTTCCGATTTAATATATTGGACCGCTATCGATTGGTTCGGATAATCATCACCTAAAAGTAATTTTTTTATTACAAATTGTTTCCAGATTTTAAAAGTATGTGAAAATTTTTCACGATCTAAAAGGCGGGTGATTGATTCATTATTTTCACCATAGATAAATGGATTCGCATCTAAATTTAAAAGTGTGTATAATGATTCAGTGGCATCTGTACTCGCCGATAAAAAAAGAGGAGTGTTTCCGGCAATATCAACGGATTCCAATAGATTTTTTATCTCCAGTGATTTCCCATTTCCAATTCCGCATTCTATAACAGATTCTATGATTGAATCTAAGTTTCTTTCAGCTGCTAGGTGTAGAAAATTTTTATTTTCCGTATCCGTATCGAGAATCACGCTCGAATCGAAGTTTAAGATTTCGAGGGCTACAGTTTCATTTGATTCCACAATTGCTTCCAGAAAAATGGATCTACCGTCCTCATTTCGTTTTCTTAAAATATCCGGACTTAATTTTTGTTTTAGAATTTCCCAGAGTCGTTCAAACCCTTCTGAAACAGAACGATGGAAAAGTAAATTACCTGATCGATCAGGTGCAAGTAAATGTGGTGAATGAATCCAGTCTTCGGATAGATCATAGAGACAATTTAAAAACTTGGTAGAGTTTTTTGTAAGTATATCAAAAAACACATTACCTTGGTTTTGATAAGGGAAACAGGGATCCGCACCATGCTGAATCGCAAAGGCAAAGAGATCCAATCGATCCATTTTAAAAATCCAAGAAAGCGGCGTTGTTCCGAAAGTATCATGGATATTAGGCGAATGACCATCGTCCAATTGAGTTTGCCAATCTTCAATATTACCTTGTTTGGCAATTGCAAAAAAATCCAATTTCTATGTATCCTTTCTTTTCGTAATGAGACGAGACGTACTTACTGATTTTTTTAACTTAGAATTTTGAATCAGAATTCGGTCAAAACCTCTTTTCTTTTCAAATGATAAGAATTGGATTGGTTGCTCTACTGATTTTTGCGGGATAAAACTCATTGCTCTTTCTGAGAGAGCGGTAATGGTTAACGATGGATTGACTCCTAAATTTACAGTCAACATTGAGGCGTCACATATATAAAGATTTTCATAACCAAAAACACGATTTTGCAAATCGATTACACCTTTTTCGGCAGTCTCGCCAACAATACAACCGCCCATGATATGACCAGTTACAGGTGCACTCAATAAAGTTTCGTTTAGCGAACTTCTCGGAATACCTCCCACTATTTCTGCGAGTTTACGAGTGAAGGCATTTGCAATGGGAATGTATGTTGGTGTCGGAAGTCCTGTGGAAAGTGCAGAGGTAATCGTTCTTTGAAAAGGCCAAATGAATCTACGTTTCCGTACTAATCGTACGCTATTATCCACCGTTTGCATAACCAACAGAATAATCGAGTTCTTAGCAAAGCCAAAAGGATTATGCGATTTTAAAAAGTAGATTGGGTGACGGAGCATGGTCCAAAAAAACTTTAGTGGTCTTGGGAATTTACCTCCTCCATCTGTCATAACGCTTGCGAGTAAACCAAAAAAATCGGAACCTTTGGAATATCTTACTGGCTCTATATGCGTATTTTCATCTGGATGAACTGAAGAAGTTATCGCTATTCCTCTAGAGTAATCCACATCTTTTCCGGAAACTGTAACCGGCAAAACAGTTTCGCTGTTTGTTCGAACTGTATCTCCTAATTTTTCGGATAGCCGAATCATTTTGAACTCTTGTTGCATTTTTAAAAGCAGTCCGACGGTTCCCATCACACCCGCAGAGAGTACAACCTGTTTTGCTCGAAACTTTAATTTAGGATTCCCAAAAAATCCAGTAGTAGATCTTGTCTCAAGTTCATATCCAAACTCGCCACTTGCTTCCGGATCAGGAACTCCTCTTCCACCTAACGGAATCAAAGAGACAACCTTTGTCTCTGGAAGTATTTTTACTCCCAATTTTTCTGCTAGGTAGAGATAATTTTTATCCAATGTATTCTTAGCATTGTGGCGGCAACCTACCATACAACCTCCACAGTAATTACATGGATTTCGATCTGGACCATCACCATCAAAATATGGATCTTTTTCGTTGGGATTCATACGGTCTCTATCTTGGTTTTGCAAAGAATCTGTTGTGGACTTTTTATTTCCAAAGTAAATACCAACTGGGGTCCTTTGAAAGGTGTCATCTTTTCCAAAAGTTTTTGCCGTTTCCAATAAAAGTTTATCTGGCTCCCAGAGTTGAGGATTTTCAGCTACACCAAGCATATGTTTTGCGACGCTATAATAAGGGAGAAGTGTTTTTTCGCCTCCCATTTTCATGAACAAAGGTGAGTTCAAAACTTTTTTAGAAGGTACATAAAGCGTACATGCATACACAAGGGACCCACCGCCTACACCAGAGCCACTTACCAAAAGAAAATCATTTAATAGATTGATTCGTTGGATTCCATAAAAACCAAGTTTTGGCATCCACAAATATTTCCTTAGGCTCCAATTGGTCTTCGGAAAATCAGAAGATTTCCATCTCTTTCCTGACTCTAGAACCAGTACAGAATACCCTTTCTGCGCCAACCGATAAGCGGAGACAGATCCTCCGAAGCCAGATCCCACAATAATAAAATCATAGTCGTATTGAATTGAATGGTTTTCTGTCATGGTTCGTTTTTCCCGAATAATTAAAATTTTGAAGTATTTAGGTAAGGCTAAACATCAATTTCATTTTAAATTTTGTCAATGTGATAAAAGGCTCAAAAACAACTAGCCAAAGCAGGTGTGGAGAATTGATTTTCATTTATGCCAGAAATTAAAAAACAAATTCCTCTTTTGAATCAGAATGGAACGATCACCGAAGAAGGTTGGGCAAGATTTCCTCATTGGATTTATAATCGAGAAAGTATAGCAGCACCAAAATGGCGGATAAAAGAATGGGATTATTACTCCATTCTTTCTCCCAAACAAAACTTTGGAATTACTCTAACTGCGTCTGATTTGGGTTATGTGGGACTCTTTGCAATTTGCTTTTTAGATTTCCAGACAGGTTCTTTTCGACAAATTGATAGTTTAAAAATTCTACCCTTAGGCAAAACAAATTTTCCCAAAAATTGTCACTCTGGTGAGGTCAAATTCTCTGATAAAAAAATCAAACTTCACTTTGTGGTCGAACCAGGCAAACGATCGCTAAAATTTGAGTCAGATTCCTTTTTGGGTCCAAATGGAGAAAAAGGGATCCGAGGCGAAATACTCTTGAAAGAGCCTAAGATGGATTCAATGACGATTGCAACTTCATGGAAAGAAAATCGTAAGGCATTTTATTATAACACTAAAATAAACTGCATGCCTGCTTCAGGCACTATCCAACTAGGAAACAAAGTATATAAATTCCAACCAAAAGAGGACTTTGGTGCATTGGATTGGGGACGCGGTGTTTGGACCTACAAAAATCGTTGGTTCTGGAGTTCCCTATCAACGACCGTAGAGGGAAAACCACTTGGACTCAATTTAGGATATGGTTTTACAGATAGAACTCCTGCATCAGAAAATGTGATCATTTACAATGGTAAAATTCATAAACTTGACGAGGTTTTTTTCCGTTACAATGCAAAAGATTATATGGCACCTTGGAAAATTCTCTCAAATGACGGAAGGCTGAATCTTGACTTTTCTCCCATCGTCGATAGGAAATCCTATATGAACTTTTTAGTAATTAAATCTGACCAACACCAGGTCTTTGGGAATTTTTCGGGAAAGTTAACTCTCGACAATGGTAAAGTTTTGAATTTAAAAAATACTCTAGGTTTTGCCGAAGATGTTCTAAACTGGTATTAAATAGAATAAAGCTCTAGTAACACCAGTTATGTTTAATTTTACATCCGTTTCTTAAATCGATAGTATGCTGAAAAACTTGCAGGGATAAATATCAAGGAACCAAACGTTCCAAATCCAAGACCCCATGCAAGTGAGAGTGTCATCGGAATCAAAAGA
>JALOTI010000080.1 GCA_025457985.1 Leptospira sp. | reverse complement strand
AGTTGCGACTGTCGGCGGATTTAAGAAACAATACCAGATTCAAATTGATCCTTTAAAACTTCAAATCTTTGGAATTGATATGGATGTATTGATTGATAAGGTTCGAAAATCAAACGATGATGTAGGTGCTCGAATTTTAGAAATTGGTGGTGCTGAGTATATGATTCGGGTCAGGGGTTATATACAAACAAAAGAGGATTTGGAACAAATTTCCCTTGGAGCAAATTCATCGGGCACCCCAATTTATCTCTCTCAAGTTGCCAAAATCGTGGATGGCCCAGACCTAAGAAGGGGAGTTGGTGACTGGAATGGCACTGGAGATCAGGTATCCGGAATCATTGTTATGCGGCATGGAGAAAATGCACTAAAGGTAATAGAAGCAATCGAAGAAAAGATTAAATCTATTCAACCTTCTTTACCTCCTGGAATAAAAATTGTTCCTGTATATGATAGATCCATACTGATAAAAGACACGATTCGCCTTTTAAAGGAAAAACTAACAGAAGAGATAATCGTTGTTTCGATAATTATATTAATTTTTCTTTGGCATATACCTTCAGCTATTGTTCCTATTTTAACAATACCAATTGCTGTCTTATTGTCCTTTCTCCCGATGTATTTGGCCGACATTGGATCGAATTTAATGTCTCTTGCAGGAATTGCCTTATCGATCGGTGTGTTAGTCGATGGAGCTATTGTAGAAGTTGAAAATGCATATAAAAAATTGGAGGAATGGGAAGCTAACGGAAGAGTGGGAGATTTTTATGCTGTTCGATTAGAAGCTCTTTTGGAAGTGGGACCTTCTGTTTTCTTTTCGTTACTCATCATTGCTGTTGCATTTTTCCCCATCTTTACTTTGGTTGATCAGGAGGGGAAACTCTTTCGACCTTTAGCTATTTCCAAAAACCTAACCATGGCAATTGCGGCGATTCTTGCCATCACAGTAGATCCTGCATTTCGTATGATGTTTACTAAAATGGATCCGTTTACGAAGTTTACTCCTTTTGTAAATTCGATACTCACTGGAATCTTTGTAGGGAAATATTATTCGGAAGAAAAACATCCAATCAGCAAACGACTGTATGCAGTATACGAACCTGTCGTAAATAAAATTCTAATGTATCCCAAAAGAACAATTGGATTTGCAGTTCTATTGTTTCTTTTGACAATTCCGATTTACTTTAAGTTGGGTACTGAGTTTTTACCTCCTTTAAACGAAGGGACGATTCTCTATATGCCAACAACCTTACCAGGAATTAGTATAGGAGAGGCAGAGAGAGTTTTGAAGCTAATGGATGAAAAACTTGTTAGTTTTCCCGAAGTGAAATCCGTTTATGGAAAGGCTGGAAGAGCCGAGACCTCGACCGATCCATCGCCTATCTCTATGTTTGAGATTATAGTAACTCTCAAACCAGAAAATGAATGGAGACCAGGGCTTACGAAAGAGGATTTGATCCAAGAAATGAATGCAAAGTTACAATTCCCAGGATTCTCCAATGCCTGGACTCAGCCTATTCGGGCAAGAATTGATATGTTATCAACGGGCATACGAACGCCTATTGGGATAAAGATATTAGGTGAAAATTTAGAGGAGATTCAAAGGGTAGGGATACAAATCGAACAAGTTTTAAAAAAGAAAGAGGGCGTTCGTTCGATATTTGCCGAACGAACATCAGGTGGATATTATATCGATATCAAAATCCAACGGGACTTAGCAGCAAAATATGGTCTTACAATTGAAGGTATACAAAAAACCATTTTATCCTCATTAGGAGGAGAGACAATCTCAACAACAATTGAAAAACGAGAAAGGTATTCAATTCAAATAAGATATCCACGAGAATACCGAGATAGCCTAGAGATGATTTCAAAGGTTTTGATACCAACAGCGAATGGATCTCACGTCCCACTTAGTTACTTTACGACTATTGAATATAACATAGGTCCAGCTATGATCCGCGATGAAAATGGATTTTTGACTGGATATGTCTATTTAGATACGACTGAATCCGATTTGTTAGGTTTTGTAAATCGTATGAAATCTGAAGTGGAAAAAGAAATAAATCTGCCTAAAGGAATCTTTTTGGAATGGAGCGGACAATATGAAAATATCATTCGAGTGAGAGATAGAATGATGTTTGTTATTCCAATCGCATTGGTTTTAATCTTTGTGTTATTGTATTTAAATACAAAATCAGTGGTAAAGACTGCCATTGTCTTAACGGCGGTTCCCTTTTCTATGATTGGAGCCTTTTGGTTACTTTATCTTTTGGATTATCAAATTTCGGTGGCAGTCTGGGTTGGAATCATCGCTTTATTAGGATTAGATGCTGAAACCGGTGTTTTTATGTTGATGTATCTAGATTTATCTTACGAAAAACTTCGAATGAAAAAGTCTAAGATCACAACAAACGAGCTAAAAGTGGCCATCGTAGAGGGTGCAGTCCATCGAATTAGACCAAAGATGATGACGGTGCTCTCTGGTTTGATTGGATTGTTACCAATTATGTGGGCGACTGGCTCGGGATCAGACCTAATGAAAAGAATCACCGCACCTATGGTGGGCGGTCTTGTAACAAGTTTTCTTCTCGAGCTTGCCGTATACCCTGCCATTTACTTCCTTTGGAAGGAGAAAGAACATAAACGGGAGTTCGTAAACGATTAGCAAATTTGAGAAAAAAGAAAAGAGTAGTTAACTATTTTCTACTCTTTTTTGGAATTTCAAAATGTTATCCCGAATTTCTTCTTCCTTTTGATTTAATTCTTCTAAAAACTCTCCATCTATGATGACTTCCGGTTTTTTGATAAACTTTGACTCATCGTAATTGTCAATTTCGTATAACAAGTCTTCAATGCTAGATTCTACTTTTACCAAGTTTTGAATCGACTCTACTACTTTTTTGTTTACAAAAAGTATTTCTTTAAATCGTAGAATATAATGTTGAAACCGATTGTCGCGAATCATTGCCTGCCTTTGCATTTCTTTTACAATTTGGCGTTCTTTGAAAACTTCGCGTTTTTCTAAAAGTATTTGATTTTTGAAAGTATGGATTAAATTTTCTGTTTCGAGTTTGTAATGTTCAAAGCTCGCTGTGTGAGCCTTCTCGAGATCTTCTATTTTTTTCTTAAATTCTTTCTCTCGGAGTTTGTCTTGTTCTTTTCTAAGTTTATCGGAATTTAATAACGCATTTTTAACACGTGTGTCGACAACCGCGTCGATCATAGCCTTTTGAAATTTATCAAGCCGTAATGTGACTGCAATCGAATATAAAAACCTTCGCATAAATAAGCCTCATCAGTTTAGACGAATGATAAATAGAGAAATGTCATCGTGTGGCTCAGCATCTCCAATAAATTCGTTCACTTTTTGAATTATAGAAGTTCGAATTGCCTCTGGAGGCTCCGCAATATGCGATAGAACCGCCGCTTCAAATCGATCATCACCAAAAAGTTCTTCTCGAGTATTCATCGCCTCTGTTACACCATCAGTATAAAGTACGATTACATCCCCTGGATCATAGGTTACAGTGTGTTCTGAGAATTCAGCTTTTGATATTCCCATAGGTTGGCCTTTACCAGAAAGATGTTCAATTTTGTGTAATTTTTTGCGGTAGAGAAATTGCATGTTGTGACCAGCAGAAGAAAAGGTAAGTTCCTTTTTCGACATATTGATTCGAACAAGCATTGCTGTTACAAACATCAAAAAACCAGATTTATCTAAAATAATTTCGTTTGCGCGCGTTAATGCTTCCTTGGTTGAAGTGGTCTTTCCTACTTCTTGCTGTAGAACTGTTTTGGAAAGTTCCATAAATAAGGCAGCTGGTGTTCCTTTACCAGAAACGTCCGCTATGATTACTGAGACCTCATCTTTACCGTGTACGACCATATCATAAAAGTCTCCACCGATTTCGCGTGAAGCTTGGTAGTAGGTATCAAACTCAAGTAGAGAATACTGCTTGGGAATCACAGGTAACGAGTGTTTTTGGATCATCGCGGCAACTTGCATATCCCGATCGATGTTTTTGAGTCGTTCGCTTTGGATCTTCACTTGAAGAGCTGTGTAAGCCTCTCCAACTTGGTTAGAGAGTGTTCTAAGGATTTTTATATCCATCTCATCAAATCTAGTTCTAGTTGTTTTATCCGAGACACATAACGACCCAAGCCATACCTTATTTTTAAGTATCGGAAGTAAGATCATACTATGTTGGAAAAGATTCTTTTGGGTGAGTAGTAGACCCTGCGGAGAGTTGGAGGAAATGATCTTAAAGCCTTTGTACATCCAATCTGCTTTATCCGCAAAAAGGATACTTTGCACATCATCATCTAACAGCTGATCCGAGAAGCCTTTTGATTTGGCCCTGGGCAGTCCTTTTTTCTCAATCCGTTCAAAATTGAGTGACACACGATCTACCTGCAAAACTTCTGAAATCGTTTTTACCGCTAGATCCATAAATTCTTCCGAGTTTTGGATATTGGCAAGTGCCTGAGAGATTTGATAGAGACAGTTTAACTCATTGGCTCTTAAATTTAGGTTATCAATGAGGAGGCGGTTGCGAACTGCGATGCCCGCCAGATTGGAAAGATATTTAAGAATTTTAATATCCTTATCATTAAAATCTCTGCCGTCCATTGAGTTCACGGCTTCCAGAACTCCTAAGACCTCACCTTGAGTAATCATTGGCACACAAATTAAGTTTCGAGTAACGTATCCAACTTTTTGATCAATGGCTTTAAATACTCTAGAATCGTTGGCTGCATCATTCACAATTTCCGTCTGAAGTGTTTCAAGAACCATTCCTGCAATTCCCTTACCTCTGGGAACGGTAAGATGGGCCAAAGATTCTTCTTTTAAACCACTCGTCGTGTTAAAGACCAGAGCATCGAGTTCTTTGTCGTATAGGAGCAGGGAAGAGCCTTCCGTTTGTAATACATCCCTTGTGATCCCCATGATTTCACTGAGTAGGGTTTCCAAATCCTCTGTGGAATTGATCCTACTTGTGATATCTGAAATCAAACCTAATGTGAGAACTTTTGTTGGCATTCGAATCTATCCTTGTTCGATTAAACTTCCAATCCCTTGGTCAGTTAAAATTTCTATGAGTACGGAGTGTGGTACTCTACCATCAATGATATGGGCACGTTTGACACCGGCTTCAATTGCGGTCAGGCAACACTCTACTTTTGGTATCATGCCACCAGATATCTGTCCAGTTTTTATATACCCATGAATATCCCCTTTTTTTAAACCAGTGACCAGTTTGCCTTCGATAAGAATGCCTGGCGTATCTGTGAGCAGAATAAGTTTGTCTGCGTGTAGGGCTTCTGCTATGGCTCCCGCCATTGTATCTGCATTGATATTTAAAGTTTGACCTTCTTTGGAAACCGCTACTGGCGAGATAATAGGAATAAATCCTTCTTTTTGTAGAGTCAACAGTATCGTCGGATCAACCATCGTAATCTGACCCACGAGGCCCAGATCCATTTTTGTAAACTTTCCATCCTCGCCTTCAACTTCCATTAGATATTTTTCTGCAAAGGCAAGACCACCATCCTTCCCGGACAGTCCGACAGGTTTTCCACCTTTTTCTTGGATAAGAGAAACGATTTGTTTGTTTACCTTACCTGTTAGAACCATCTCTACTACTTCCATAGTTGGCTCATCAGTGACACGATGTCCGCGGATGAATTCTGTTTTCAGATTGAGTGATTTGATCAGTGAGTTTATTTCTGGTCCACCGCCGTGAACAACAACTGGATTGATTCCAAGGTATTTCAAAAGAACAATATCTTCGGCAAAGGAACTTTTTAATTCCTCTTCGACCATTGCTGCACCACCATACTTGATCACGATAGTTTTACCAGAATATTTGATAAGATACGGGAGAGCTTCTAAGATGTGGTTGATTTTTTCATTTTGCTGGTTCATATAGGATCTCATTTATGATAATGAAATATAAAGCAGCTGTAGTGCAAGTCACAAGTAATGCCAGGGTAATAAATAACCTAACTCTTTGCCGTCAGTTTGTCGAAAGAGCGGCGGAGGCAGGTGCGAAGGTGGTCGCTCTTCCCGAGAATTTTTCTTTTATGGGAAGTGAGGAAGAAAAAAAGCAACTCCTTGGCCAAATTGAGAACGAGACATTTTCCTTTCTAAAGGAAACAGCAAAAGATTGTGGGATCTATCTCTTGGGTGGAGGTTTTCCAACGACGGCTGGGAACGGAAAGGTCTTCAACACAGCTGTAATTTTTGATCCTCGTGGGGAAGAGATATTTCGTTACCACAAGGCACACCTGTTTAATGCTATAATTGGAGATGGATTTAGCTACAGTGAATCTCGAGGTACAGAAAGCGGAGGAGTGTTACCCCAAGTTGTGTCGACCGAATTTGGGAAATTTTCTTCGGCGATCTGCTATGATATTCGATTCCCAGAATTATTTAGGTCACTCTCAAAAGATGGAGTTGAGATTTGTTTTTTGCCCGCTGCCTTTACTGTCCCCACAGGAGTTGCGCACTGGGAGGTTCTCCTTCGAGCTCGTGCGATTGAAAATTTGATGTATGTAATTGCACCCGGCCAAACTGGCATCCATGATCCGCATGGCAAACGTAAGACTTATGGTCATTCGATGATTGTATCACCTTGGGGTGAAGTGTTAGCCGATGCAGGAACAAATCCTGGTTATGCGATTGCTGAAATCAATTTGGATGAACTTTTGGATAAACGGAAATCACTTCCAAGTTTGGAACATAGGTTGTTCTAAATCTTCGATCAAAAAAAGGATTTTTTATTTGGGTTATTTTTCTTAGAAAGTAAAAAATCTTTCATCACTTTTTCTGCGGCAAATTTTTTCTCTAGATGTACAAAATGTCCACATTCAGAAAAAAGCACCGCCTTTACATTAGGTGTGGTCCTTTCTAACTCTTGTACATCCTTTCCTGGTATTACGGGATCTTCTTCACCTCGCAAAATAAGTGTGGGTACCTTGTTTCCAAAAACGATAGGTCGAATATCGGTTCGATCCAACATTTCCAAAATCATCAAAATATTCCTTGGATTTAAACATTCAAATTGCGGATTGTATTCTTCCAAAAACTTTTGGATTTCTTCCCTTTCATGAAACTCTTTGGAATCATAAACCCCGTATGAAAAACCAATTTCAAGAGATTTCGGGAGGGAACGACCTACACGGAATCCAAAGTCGAATACGGATCCCAAATTCATTCGGAGCCCTATCACTCCGAGTTTGAGTGGGTGGCGGACGGGTCCATGAACAAAAGGTGCGATGGATATAACTTGTTTGATCCTCTCAGGGAAAAGAGCAGCGATGGCGAGAACTGCCATACCCCCTGTCGAGTGCCCAACTAATGTAATGTCTTTTTCTCCTGCAGATCCCCATACGGCGTGGGCTTGCACTTCCAAAAAGTCTTGTAAACTTAAGGCTTTTTTTTGGTCCAAGATTTCGGCAGGGTAATGACCAACTAAGTCAAGTTCAATGACTTCCCCAAATTGTTGGAAAAAGGGAATATTTAAGGCCCAATATCCTGCTGCGGAGCACCATCCTCCAATAAGGACTATCTTTTCCTTCGATTTTGGATTTAGACTTGGATGTTTTACATACGTTAAATGGTGATTTTTCCAAGCAAAGGTTTGTCGTACAAACATAATGTCCTCTAGTCTACTATGGTTCTTGGGAAAAGGCTTAAAATTTTTGTTACAATTTCATAATTTATTGTATTCGACCAACTGGCATGATCATCAGCAGTGACGGAGACTGGGTGGATCATCATCAGCAGCAGCAGCAGCAGCAGCAGCAGCCACCTACAATAGGTCGGGCAGTAGCAGCAGCAGCCTCCAACA
>JALOTI010000079.1 GCA_025457985.1 Leptospira sp. | reverse complement strand
TTTTCTCTTTATGAATTAATGTACCAGGAAGTTGACTGTGAAAGTATTTGGAACCTTGTGAAACAACTTCTTCCAAGTGGCTATTATTCCAGTCCCTTTCTTCCAAAGTGTGGTCATAATAATCCTTGAGATTAAAATCCAAAAGTTTAGGTGTAACAAGTGCGTTTAATTTTTGAAAACCTTTTTGAGCAACCTGGATTTTCATATCCAGCTCATTTTCTAATTCCTCTTTAGTTTTTTGTCCTGTAATAAATTTCATAAAACCAGAGTTAAAGTCCAGTTCTTCTTCGATAGTTCCGAGAAGTTCATCAGAAGCGCCAATAGATTCCTCAAACAATCGAATTTTGTTTGTTAGTACTTCTAAAATCCTCTCAGCGACTGTATCTTTTGAGGCAAAATTGAAAATGTACACATTGTCTTTTTGTCCAAACCTATGAATCCTTCCAATTCTTTGTTCAATTTTTAGAGGACTCCAGGGAAGGTCATAATTAAACAGAATGTTGGCGAATTGTAAATTTCTTCCTTCGCCACCAGCTTCAGTACAGATTAAAATTTCAAAATCTTCTTTAAATCGTTGGATCGCTTTTTCCTTATCATCCATACTTAGAGATCCGTGAAAAGGAGAAACTTTAAACTCTGGTTCCAAAACTGCCTGTAAATGATCTTGAGTGGTTCTAAATTGCGTAAAAATTATAAATTTTTTATGACCTTCTTTTTTTAGCTTAGCTAATGTTTCTCGAAGTTTCTGTGTTTTACGATCTTCCTTGATTTGTTTTCCTAGGTGAATCAAACGATTGAGTGTGAAGAGTTCTCTTTTCATTCTTTGAAAACTTGACATTTCGCTATCTTCAAGTTCACATATGAAGTCTTCGACATTTTCTGTTTCGTCTAAGTCCCAGTCATCTAAGGTAGTTTCATGTTCTTGCATGTAATGAAACTTGGATTCTAACATAAATTTTCTTTTTTGTAAGGCTGAGAGGAGAGCAATTACTGAAGAATCCAATAGTTTTTGGAATACGATCATCACAAAACCAATGGCTCTATTTTTTGTGCCCATTGCCAAATTGTATTCTCTTCTTACATATTCAGTAGTCTCGTCATAAAACGCTCGTTCGATTGGAGAAAGATCTATTCTTACCGTTTTAGCAAATCGTTTGGTAAACCCACCCACTTCGACTTTTCTACGACGGAGTAAAACTTTTGATATCTTTTCTTTAAGATCTCCCTTTTGACCTAATACATAGTCATTTACGAAGGTATGATAAGGACCTAAAATATTAGGGTCAACGAGGTGCATTAGGTAAAAAAGCTCTTCGAGTTTTCCTCGGAAGGGTGTTGCTGTCAAAAGTAACAGACATTCAGTCTTCCTTGAAATTTTTTCTGCAAATAGATAACTTCTTGTAATCTTAGAATAATCTCTTCGCAATCTATGAGCTTCATCAAAGACAACGATATCCCATTTGGATTTTAGGATTTCTTCTGCATACTTAGGATTTTTGATAAAATCAATAGAAGTAATTATCTTATTAAAATTCTTCCAATGGTCTGCGCCATTGGTAACAAAGTTTCTTCTGCGAATTATCGCAAAATCTTCATTAAATTTATTCTTCATCTCTTGTTGCCATTGAACAAGTAATGGTGACGGAGCAACGACGATTACCTTTTTTAAGCCCCTTCGGAACATAAGTTCCTTAACTGCAAGGCCAGCCTCGATTGTTTTTCCAAGCCCTACCTCGTCTGCGAGAATAAACCGAGGTTTTAAACTATTTGCTACGATAAACGTGGATTCTATTTGGTGTGGCAAAAGTCTTGTTCGAGAATTTGACAAAGAGGAAAGTTTGTTAAAATTATAGGTAAGCTTTAACTGATTTGCAGTTAGCGCTGTATCCATGGCTCTAGGAAATTCCTCCCAGGCTTTCAAT
Organism: Leptospira sp.; assembly: GCA_025457985.1. Classification (GTDB taxonomy): domain Bacteria; phylum Spirochaetota; class Leptospiria; order Leptospirales; family Leptospiraceae; genus Leptospira_A. Next base: position 5,937 of record JALOTI010000079.1, on the reverse strand, counting down.
GATTCTGGATAGTGATTTAAAAGTTTTAAATTTTTGTTGGATTTGGGAATAGTTTGGATTGTTTCACTGAGTTCAAAATGAACTTCAACGGACTCGTTTGATTCATTTTTAATTTTCCCAAGACCCAAATGAGATTCATTTATTAAAAAAGCATACTCGTTTGTTTTTTTTTCTTCAACAATTGTTTCAAAATCTAAACTAAGCTGAGTTGGGATGTTCATCAAACTCCTTTTTGATTTCCCCAAAGAAACTTATGTATCTGAAGAGACAAACGCGCATTTGGCGGTGTATCCTTCTTTAACCATTCGATAAGTTCTTTAGCGTCCAATTCTTCATGGACAGGTGAATACAAAAGATTCAAATTAATTTTATTTTCAGAGATAACTTCCAAACTTCTTTGAAAGTCGATTCTATCTCGCACAACGAACTTGATTTCGTCAAGAGAATTATGTCTCTTTTCTAAAATGAAAAGATTTCCTAGATTCATTTCTGATTCCATACCTGATCCAGGCAATTTGTAGTCCATTGTGTAGACGACAGGCGCTTCTAAACTTAATTTCTCTTTGCCATTTGTCTCAACACGGATCTTTGGATAGGGGCTGTTTAAAGAGGAACGACTCGCAAACACTTGGTCTGCTAATTCATAAGTTTTTTTACCATTCTCACCCTCTAAAGGCTCACCACCAGTACAGAGAATTTGAAACCTATGGTTTGGATCTAGGTTATCTATCTTACGAAGTATTTCAGAGATTGAAACTTCTTCTCCTTGATTTGGTCCGAGGGCATAGGGAGTATCACACCATAGTTTTTTGTCTTGGGTTTTTCCACAGCGTAGGGAACAACCAGCAAACCTTACAAAAACTGTTGGAATCCCTTGAGAGATTCCCTCACCAGAAATAGAAGAATAGATTTCGTGTACTTTTCCAAACATGTTTTCCGTCTTCAGACATAAAATCAAAAATAGTTCTTGCGAAAAGTGAAAATAAATTTTTCCTTACAAGGTCATGCAGATTGATGCCAAGTTAGAATACCCTCATATTTTAGAGGGAGAAGTTCAAAAAAACCACTTACTGCTTCGTTTTAGAACACCTGCAAATCCAAATTCGAAAGAAAGGAAGCCTCTAGTCATCGGTCTTGCCATAGATAAAAGTTGGTCAATGAAAGGTGAAAAAATGGATTCAGTCATTGAAGCATCCTCAGCATTAATCAATTGGCTAACAAGGCATGATGCTGTAACTATCATTGCGTATTCCGCTGATGTTCAGTTAATTCAGCCAATTACCCACCTAACAGAAAAAATATCTGTTACAGATAAGATCCAAAATATTCAAGTTGCAACATCTACAAATTTGAGCGGTGGTTGGCTTTCTACCTTAAAAGCTGTTGCCAATGCAAAAATTCCAAATGCATACAAACGTGTTATTCTACTTACCGATGGAAATCCTACATTGGGAATTAAAGATCAAGAGTCTTTAGTACAAATTGCAAAAGACCATGCAGCAGCAGGTATTTCGACTACGACTATAGGTGTAGGAAATGATTTTAATGAAGAGATGTTGGTTGAAATTGCAAAAGCAGGAGGAGGAAATTACTATTATATAGACAATCCTGAAAAAGCTTCCGACATCTTTTTTACAGAGTTCGGTGACATCGGAGCGCTTTATGGACAGGCAATTGATGTGGGTTTACAGTTTGCCCCAGGAGTCCGGTTGAATCAAGTATTGTCCGAAATTTCCCATGATATTGCTGAGGAGTTTGATGAATTTTTAGGAGATTCAAAAACAATTTCGAGACAAAAGGTCAATTTGCAATTAGGTGATCTTCGATCAGATGATATTAAAAATTTGATTTTAGAATTAGAAATAGACGATCGAGCTTCAAAAGTTGACGCACCTTTAGTTGAAACACATGTAAGTTTTTATAATCTTTTGGAAAGGAACTCTCTTCAAAGTTTAAATCATACATTCAAACCTGAAAAAGGCAAATCCAGAGGCAAACAAGATCCGGATGTATTAGTTGAAATATTGATAGCTAATGCTACAAGAGGTTTACGAGAGATAAGTGAATTTGTAAAAAAATCTCAAATTGAAGATGCAAAAACCTTATTACTTGGTTTGATACATGACATTCAAGCAAACAAACATTTTGCTCCTAACGCTCTTGGTTCCGTTTTAACAAGGCTTCGTGCCATGGAATCCAAGTTAGCTGAAAAATCTGAAGACTTAAACAAACAAATTTTCTTTAACACTCAAGTTTTTGCAAAGGGACCAGAACGAATCGATATTAAAGACATCGATGTTCATGATGAAATCTTTGAATACGTTAGCGTTGGAGATATTGATCTTTATAAATGCCCAGATATAAAATTATACGTGGAACAACGGATGTCGGAGGGATTTCGCTATGGAGTTTTCAATTTAGGAAACACTTCACATATCGATTCTTCAGCGATAGGCTCTATGATCCAGATAGTTGGTTGGCTACGAAAAAGAGGGGGTGAACTTGTTGTGTGTAATATCAAAGATTCAGTAAAAAAGATTTTTGAAATTACAAGACTTTACAATCACATCCGAGTTGCTGAAAACGAAACCGCTGCAAAGGAATTATTGCAACGATTGGGTTTTGCAAATTCGGGAGATAGAAATACTTAAGCTAACCAACGTTCAGCTTCTTCTAATGCCTCTTTCAATTCGCCGACTAAATTGGGCGATATAGCTACACCTTTCTGAGTTGGCTTAAATTCGCCATTCGCATCCTGATACCAGATTCGAATATTAAAAAGGGTTTGTCCTTTGTATTCGGAAATTTCCACGCGGAGAACTTCTCCACGACCTTTGTCTATGTCTTTGATGATTCCTAGTTTTGCCATTAGTATGTCTCTACAAACAATTGTTCTTTTTCTTCGAGTGATTTTTTAAATTCTTCATAAGAAGGATTGGTGCCATTCTGATTTGTAGTATTTATGATATGTAACATCTCTTCAATGACTCCTTTCTCCATTCCTTTCGGACCGCCACAAATATAGATCTTTCCGCCGTTTTGGACAGCATTTTTCACAAGTTCTGGGTTTTCTTTCACTCTGTGGCTGATGTACATTTTGCCCCCATCAAAAGCATTTTTCTCTTCTCGGCTGATCGCCGTGATAAGACGGAAATTAGAATGTTTCTTTTCCATAGATTCAAAATAATCACGCAGTACTATCTCATCTGTATAAGGCGCTCCATAGATTAAGGTAATCTTTCCGGAGAATGGATACAGCTTTTGTTCCAGAATTTCCTCAATCATTCCAAAAAATGGGCTAATTCCCGTTCCTGTGGCAAGAAAGATATAGTCGCCAGAAAAGTCAGCTTGCGGTAAAAGAAATTTCTTTCCCGCCGGGCCTGTCATTGTCACAAGATCGCCTGGTTTCAAATCACAAAGATAGTTGGAACAGACCCCTTTGTGTAATAGATTTCCTTCGGGGTCGTAAACATTATCCCTTTTAACTATAAATTCAATATGGTTCTTTGTCTGACCAAAACTGTAGGAAGGGGAGGCTATCGAATACAGCCGGACCGTATACGACGGATCGGCAGATCCTTTCGCTAATTTTTCTGGATCTTCGCCAGGTGGAATTATTCCTGCACTCTGACCAATCATATAAGGGTATACCGAATGATCTACTTCGAGAACAATCCGGTGGACGGCCGAGTCGCCTTCTGACTTTGGCCTGTTCCCAAATCCTAACTCAGGAGTCAGTCGGGTATTGGAGATAACTTTGACTTGGAGAGGGTTCGATTTTTTAAAAAGATTGATCTGCGGGGTTAACAAAGGCATCCTCTTGCTTTTTTGTATATGTCAAGTTTCTGAGGAGGATTCAGAGAGAAAAGTAGAAGATGGAGCAGTTCCCATACTGATAAAATCTTTAAATTTATTATGTCTCTTTCTTGACTGAATTTTCTGTCCTTTTACTCTTTAGTAATTCTGGCGCCTCTGCCGATCTTAGAAATACTGACAGCGAGACCTAGCATGAGACAATTGGAAGCACGACCTAACCATATTTCAGAAATGATTCCTTCTTCCTTGCACAAAAAAATCGAAAGATTCACCAATAGTCTCTTGGATTCCCTTCAATCCCAAATCGAAGAAAACCCAACCTGGGCAGTCGTTTCCTTACACGGTGAGGTGCTCTACCAAGGTACTGGCAGATCAACTACAGAATTGTCAGAAGTTTCCCTTTTTTAGTCCTTCCGGCGCACAACTCTCGAGATTTCCGAATTGTAACGGAGTCCGGCTTCTGTTTGGCTTATAAAACCATAGGCTCCCAACTCAAATAAAAAAGCAGCAGTAACCCCGTAGCTTCCCTCGGGCAAAGAATCGCACCCTTTTTTACCAGCCGGAAAGATTTTCCAATCTCTCGGATTTAAGAATTCGAAGGAATCGGGGCAAACCACATGCGCAAATTGTTTGCCATCTGCATGTCTCGCTTCATGGATTAAAACCAAGGTTCTTTCAAGAGGCGATAGGGTAAAAAATATCTTACCTAAAAAAACTTCTTCATCTTGGTAGAGTGCGATAAAATCACCGGTCTCTCCAAAAGAGAATTTTTGGATTCTGCTTCGTATCCATTTCGATAGTTTTTTTCCAGAGAAATGAAACTTATAATAATCTTCAAATTTGCTAAATTTTTGATAGGTAGACTTATCAATTTTGAGCTTTTTGGGTTCCAGTTTATCTATGAATTTAAATGTCTCATCTACCTTTTTTTGTTGGATCGAAGAAAGTTTAAAATCATCAGCTAATAGAGAGTTGGTGTGCGAAAAATGAACAATGAATAGAAATAATGATAGAAAATGAAAGTTAGAGTAGGATTTAAAATTGGGCTTGGAGTCCACCATAATAAAACCGAGGACGAATCGGATTATAGGTAAGCTCATACTGATCTAGAACGTTGTCTACACCTAAAAACAATGACATTCGCCCATCAAAGAATTTTTTTTCCGTTCTGAGATTGAGCAGTGTAAATGGTTTACCATAAACGACTTTTTCTTCCGCAAATGGATCATTCTGATTTTCGATAAGCGAAGTGCTTGCACCAGCAAATTGATTTGTCGTTGAATAAAACGGCCGTTTGTCTAGCCGTTTAGCTCGTAGGGCAAATTCCCAACCATTGGGAGCATTCACAAAAAAATTAGCAGTTCCTTGGTGGAGAGCTCTACCTTCTAAGGGTCTATCTCTTGTTAAATCCCGAGTATCCGTATGGTTATATCCCAATTCGAGAGCAAAATATTTTAAAAATCGTACCCTCGATCCTACTTCCACTCCTCTCGTGTAGGCCCTATCTATATTCGTTAATTCAAAAGTAGCGAATTCCGAAGTTTGATTTCCAAAATTAAATTGAATTAAGTCTGTGATATCATTTCTGAAAACACCTAAAGAAAGTGACCAAAACTTAAAGGGGCTGTACTCCATATCGGCGTTTACAGTTATTGATTTTTCTGGGCGAAGTCGTTCGTTTCCATCCACTACGTAACCAACTCCTGGATTTTCGAATCGTAAATAAAGCTCTCGAAAGGATGGTGGACGAAAGCCTCTACCGTAACTCGCTCTGAAAATTAAATTTGATGTGATGTCAACTCGTGTCGCTAGTTTAGGTGTAGTCTGACCACCGAATTGCGAGTCAATATCGTGGCGTACCCCAGGAACGAGTCGCCAAACAATACTATTACGGTAAACAATCCATTCATCTTGTAAATAAGCGGCTCTTCGAGTTCTAAAAGCAAATCGTTGTCTAAGCCGATCTGATTCTAATTCTTCAGAAAAAGATTCCACTCCAACTGTGAGCATATGTGAAGAATTGATTTCATGATCTAATTGAACTGTTCCTTGGGAAGATTGTTCGTTGGTGAGTTCTTTTGTATCAAGTTCGTTAGAATTTCTTTGGTCCAAGCGGAACTT
>JALOTI010000078.1 GCA_025457985.1 Leptospira sp. | reverse complement strand
GAGCTTTTTGTGGGACGATTATATCTCCTTTCACCTTAACCAATTTCAGTTTGGGTGCAGAGAGATTGAGATTTTTTTCCAGTAGCGACATGAACTGTACTTCTCGTTTGATGGTTGGCGGAATGAATCCAACTGCGTTCACACCTAACTGTTCTATTAAGAAGAAGATTTTTGGAGTAGCTAATTGGATCAAACGTAACGATAGTTTTTTATTCTGCCCTTGCTTTGCAAAGTGGAGGAGTTGCCCCATCAAAGTTTTTCCAAATCTCTCTATCGCATAAAAATCCAAATAATACAATGAATCAAGATGTAGGTTCTCCATTCCTTTTGTAGTGCGGATTTTTTCTGTTCCATTTACAAAACCAAAAGCATCGACAAACTGATTGTATTTTTCCAAAGTTTTCTTATATTCGGAAATCGTTTTGGTTACTGGAAGATTGCGCTTTTGGCACCAATACGAAAATGCCTCGTAGCCCTCTAGAAGCCTTCCATCTTCAGTGATTTCGATAAAATGATCTTGTAAAAATAGCCTATCACCATCACTGACAGAGTCTCTCTCTGGACTACGAGATTCATTGAGAATCTGGTAGTATACCAAGGGCGCTCGCCCTATCTTGATAATTTTTTTTGATTCAAGTAACTCCTGAAGCTTTCTATGGGCATACTGTCGACTGATTCCCAAAGAATCCGCAATTTCGCCGGGTGTTGCTTCTCCCCTCACCTCTAAGAGTTTGAGAATTTTTTGTTCCATTTAGTTTACAGTTTACAGTAAACTACCAACTGTAAACTACTTTCTCTCCCTTCCTCATCACCCTCCCCCTCACCCCCAATTCCGATTCCAGACACCCACTCCAATTCTTTCTATCGCAGAACCTTTGAAGTACGAATCAAATTCCTGGGCACTGAGGGTGGAATGGCTTAGAAAATCTGGGTCCGTCCAAAAGTCCTTTGGAAAAAATCTAGGCTCAGGAGTTTCCACCTGGTTTCGTTTGGCGACCTTTTCATTCCAAGGACAAACCTCCTGGCAAATATCACAGCCATAAACCCAGTTGTGTTTATCTTTGTTTTCTAAGACGTTTGGTTGTCGGTCTTCTATGGTTTGGTAGGAAATGCACTTTCTGGCATCGATTTTATAAGGTTCTAAAGCACCTGTCGGACAACTATCAATACATAGGCGGCAGGTTCCACAATGATCTGTTTTTGTTAGTTTCGGAAAAGAAAATTCCAAATCAGTTAAAATTACGGAAATAAAAAAATAGGATCCTAAATCACGATTGATAGTGTTTGTGTTTTTCCCCCGCCAACCAATGCCCGATTCGACAGCTAACACCTTTTCTGCGATAGGCAGACTATCTACGGATTGGCGAAATGCGTAACTTGGATACTTTTGCTTAAGTTTTTGGATAATTTGTTTGCCCTTCTTTCTTAATACATCATGGTAATCATCACCTAGCGCATAACGAGATACCTTTTTTTGCATTTCCGTAACTAATTTCTCAGAAGCCTCAGATCGATAGACAAAGGCAAGCGTTATGGCAGTTTTTGGAACAAAACCTAAATGTTGGAAAGAAGAGCGAATCTCACTTGCCGTTTCTTTGGCAAACCAATCCATTGAACCATGTCTGCCTTCTGAGATCCAAGTCAGTATGTTATTTTGATCTATTTCGGGGAGTTTTGCCTCCGTAAATCCTACCAAAGAAAATCCATACTCCATACAAATGGATTTGATTTCTTCCGAAGTTTTAAGAGAATGATCGAACATGGACAAGACCCATTCCAATGTTTCCTTGGTTTCTTTCCAACAAAAATTGACGATTCAACTTTTGCCCCATCTTCCCAAAGGATTAGAATCTCTCGATTCAATTGAGCCACATCTCGCCATCCCAAGTGATATCCCTCCGATTCTAAGAAAGGGAATCTACTATGCTTTGCTCCAAGCACTGCTCCGCCTGATTGATAGGCACACAGACCCTCTTCTTTCCGATATTATTCCAGAATACATGCGTTTGGTTGAGGATATACAAGAAGTTTATAAAACACTACGACCCACAGAAGATTCCAACTGGTTGGATGAATGTATCCAATACGGTGACAAATCTGCGTACCATTGGATTTGGAAGCATTTTGACTCCCATGAGTTGTTTTAAACTTTTAGGGTAACATCTTGGAATCAAATATAATACCCATTAGTTTGTGAATGAGTCAATCTGAGGTTAGGAATTCACTCTCTAATATTTTCCTAAAATTTTCAGGAATCACTTCCTTTCGACCTAAGTGGTAGTTAAAATAAACCTGCACAGATTTAGCACGAACATAAACAACTTCCGTATCCGCATTTTGAATAGTATAACTAAACTCCCAAGAGGTATTTCCGATTTTAGATACCCAAATCGCTACGAATATTTTATCGCCAGGTAGTACGCTTTGTAACAAATCCATTTCGACTCGTACCATCACAAATGGAATATCTTCCAAAGTTTTAATTTCAATGAATTTTTCACAAAACGCGACTCTAGCTACTTCCAAATATGCCGAATAACTCGCATTATTGACTCTGCGCATCGGATCCATATCATTAAATCGTATTTGGATTTCTTTTTTAATCATAAATCTCTATCCAAAATCAATAACGGGAACCTAGATTCAATTAGAAAACTTCTAAGTACTTAATTCTAAGTCGGACTGCCCTGAGCCTTTCTCGTTCTTTGGCTGTACGCCCAGGGATTGGCTCCTGGTAGACAACATCGAGGTTCGAAATCAATTTACCTTGCTTTTGTAAGATGGATCGAACAAATTGTACTCTATCTCGAACCAATTTTCGATTTCTCGCCAAATTGCCAGTACTATCTGCTGAGCCCGAAATCTCAATAGAAATCAATGATTCTTTTTGTAATGATTTTAGCAATTTCTCTAACTGATCCAACTCCTGGGAATCCAGTTGAGAAAGCCCTGCGGAGAATAAAAGATTTACACTCAATTCACTTTCTTTTTTTGTCGATTCGCTAGTTGAATCCTTCGAAGTCCCTGTTTTTATTACATTTTGTCGAACCAAACCATTTCCATTTCCGAACTTCCAAAGAAAAAGAATCGCAAAAAAACAAAATCCGATTGATAAAACAATCCACATCATCTGTCGTATTTCTTAGACTCCTATGAAAATTTATTTCCAATTGATCTTAATCGGTTTTTTTACATATCTTACTGCTTGTAAACCAGGGGATCTATCCAACACCTGTGATCCAAATTCCGAAGCCTATCGAATTGGAACGATCGTTCGATTTCTCATAAAAGATAACTCCGCTTCCTGCCTCCCTGGATTTCCAAAAACACCTCTCGATCTCTGGGGAGTCCATGACACAAATCCATCAAACGTTTTAATCCGGGGATTGGCCTTATACGAGGACAAATTGTATCTTGGAGGGACATTTTCTTATTTTGGCCCCAACACGGGAGGAGGTGCTATTCTAAATACAAACGATGGTAAGCTGGTTCCTCACGATACCTGCCCCTATTTAGAAATTCTTTCCTCGTCCACAGCAGCTGTCTCTGACGGGGAAAATGGTTTTTACATTGCAGGTCTTTTTACCTATGTGCAAGGATACAACCGCCCTAGTTTAGTTCATATCAATTCCAATTGCAAATTAGATCTAAATTTTAATGTGGGAACAGGAAGTAATGGAGTTGCCATCAATGATTTAGCGTTAGTTGGTGATAGACTCTATATTGGTGGAAATTTTACCGATTGGAACGGAGTGCCGAAGGGTTATCTTGCGGCAGTCAATCGGATCACAGGAGAGCTGGATCCAGGTTGGCTTGCGAGTGCAGATTTTCCTGTGAACGCATTTGCGAAAGATACGGACGGACTTTTTGTTGCCGGTCAATTTAATAACCTCAATGGTGCAGGTTTTGGACGATTGGCTAAAGTTAACTATACCTCGGGTGCAACGATAACAAGCTTCAACACAGGGATTTCGGTGGGTACTGTTCGCGGAATCACCTTGGGTGTTGATGCCTCAAACAATAAGGTAATTTATGCAGTTGGAAATTTTACGGCTGGAACCAACTATTTTGCACGCTCCTTTACTATGAGTGGCAACTTGACAACATGGAACCCAAATCCGAATACCACAGTAGATAGTGTAGTTTACAACCAAAACAAAGTTTACCTCGCAGGTTTGTTCACGCAGATCAATGGAGCGACAAATCGAAATTATTTTGCAATCGTCGACAATAACACAGGTACAGTTGGTCCAGAAGATCTAAGTCTTGCGAATGGATCAACAGTCGCTTCTCTCACCCTCCATGAGGGGAAACTCTATGTATTGGGTAATTTTTCAACAGTGTTTGGACGAGAGCGAATGAATGCATTTTCGATTGACCCATTAACGGGGAATATATCGGACTGGAATCCAAGGTTTCCTGCCCCTTTCACCTATCCCAATGGCAAAATTGCCTTCTCAACGGACAATACCCGAGTTCTGGTTCCTGGTGCTTTTTCCAGTGTCAATGTCGTCAATCGCAATGGATTAGGTTCTATCGATTTGGTGACGGGAAAACCTACAGATTGGATTCCCACGGTGAACGGCAGTATCACCACATTCCACCAAAAAGGGGACATTTTGTACGTTGGAGGAAACTTTACTACGGCTTTTGACCAAAATAGGGTTCGGTTTTTTGCGTACAATTTGAAAGACCAACGATTAGAAGGGATGTCTCCTAGTTTTAATAATACCGTGGAAGCGATCAGTACCGACGAAAATTTTGTCTATGTAGGTGGGTTATTCCAAAATGCAAATGGCCAAATACGAAATCGTATCGCCAGATTCCCCACGTTAGACGGAACACTTACTAGCTGGAATCCAAATGCCAGTGATGTTGTGGAAGAAATACTTCCTTTAGGTGATAAGATTTTTCTGGGAGGAAATTTTACTGACATTGCGGCTTTCCCTCCACAAAGACTCGCGGCGGTTAGCACTTCCACGGGTGCCAATCTCAGTTTTCCTTCGGTATCAAACTTCCCTGACGCTACCGTTCATGCACTTGGAACATTTAACAACCTTCTATTCTTCGGCGGCAATTTTGATAATTATGGCTCAACTCCAACCACAAAGTTTGGTGCCATTGACCTAACTTCGGCAAACTTTATCAGCGGTAATATGAATTTTGATAACAAAATACTCTCCCTGGGGATTTGCGAAAATGGGAAGGGCGGGCTTGGCGGATCCTTCACAACTGTAAATGGGAAAAACCAAGAAGGCTTTATCCTCTATGATTTTTTAAAAAGAGCTCCGATGGCCTTCAATCCTTTCTCAGGTGGATCCATCCAGACTGTAGTTCCAATAAAAAATCGAATCTTCTTTGCAGGTTCTCTATCCGAATACCAGAATCGGCCAAGAGGAGGTTACTATTTTTTAGATCTAGAAAAGCTCGAATAACTTCTTAAGTTGGCCTTGCGTTACTTCCGTCTCACTTTTCTTTTGGAAGAAGCCTGGAATTTTTGAAATGCCTCTTCCCCTTTCTGAATGCCGAGAAGCACGGTTTTGTACAGTTTGGTTCGAATTGTCGTCGTAAGAGAAACGGGCAGTGCAACATCTGGTGCGACCGTAATGATCTTTACACCTTTCGGTGGTTTGGTTGCCAAATCCCTTCCAAAATTAAAATGAAGGTGGTGGAATTTTCTCATCATTCGCCTTACGGTTCTATGCTTCGGAAAAGCAAAGAAACTAGTCAGTCGATTGATCCGACTCGAAATCTGTTGGATTGGTGAGTTCATTACAACGACAATTTCTTTATAACCAGCTGCGATGAGATCTTGGATCGGCAATGGATTTAGAATGGCAGCATCCGAGTAAAATTTTCCGTCTAACTTGTGTTTCCCTCGAGTAGCAATTGGGAGAGAGGTGGCAGCTTTGAGTAGATCAAATATATTGGAAGAAGTTGCTTTTATGTATTCAAGAGAGTGGGTTTGTAAATTGCTCACGGCAACTGCAAAATGGGGAACACCTTTTCTTTCCAGATGTTCACTCTCAAGCCTTACTTTTTTTCTGAAAATAAAGTCTATTAGGTACTCTTGGTTGAGTAGCGTTTTTCCTCGAAACGGATTCAAAAGGGAAATCATTTGTTTTCCAGAAAGGTCCTTGTACCAAACCTTTACAGCACGTTCGGAGTGTACCGGCTCAGGGTTCACGGATGCGACAAAATACGCCGCAGAACATGCACCCGAAGAGACTCCCACTACCAAGTCAAAGTAGTTTGCGTCGATCAGTCGTGTCCAGGAATAGAGAACCCCACCTGAGAACGCCCCTTTCATTCCTCCACCCTCAACAAGCAAGGCTCGTTTTTTATTTCCCTTTGCTTTGGGTAAAAATTCAAAAGCGTTCTGATTGTATTCCATATTCTCTTTTAAGTAAGAGTCCTAAAGGTGCATTTGGTTGCAAATACTTTGAAAGAAATTTGCTACATGTCCTGCGTAGAAATCACCTTTGGGTTCGTAGTTTTTTAGTCCGAGGAGCTAAAAAAATTCAAATTCCAGGATTAAATTCGATCCCAGTTGTAATATATAATTAGGATGATTGGACTTACTAGAATCGAAACGGAAGCAGATGGGGTACTACTTCGCGGTAACCTACATTTAGATTCCCTGGGTAATTTTCAGCTAACTCTTATTATCCCTTTACAAAGTCCTGATTACTTTTTCAGTTTTCCTCGAACCTACCGCCGTATATGGGAAGAACACTCCCAAGATTTGCAGGAATTTGCGAAACGAGAGCTACTTAAGATATATAAAATCTGTCGAGCTACGAAAGAAAATATAACAAGTGATATGGAAAACCTACTGAAATCCTTTTGGAACCAATTGGAAGCTATACCAGTGATTTCCAAACAAGAATGGTCAGCCAAACGAGGTTTCCTTAAAAAAGCTCTCGAAAACGGTTATATGGACAAAACCATCTACGACAAAACCCTAAAAGACCTCTCCGCCCTAGTAGATGAAAAGAATAAAGAACGGGAATCGCTCTGTTCCCAGTTCCTAGCAACCCACTTCCCAGGAATGACTCCTCCGCAAAACCACTTTGGATGGGTTCAATTCCTCTACGAACAAACGGAAAAAAAACACCTGGTTGTTCTTTAATTCCATCGTTTTTCTTGCCATTTCCTTCAAAATTCAGAAAACTTTCCTGACAGGCGTATGGGAAATTTCTTTCTCTTCGTCTGATACAAAAAAGATCGAATCGGAAAGAAATTATGCGTGCAATGGACCAAATTACAGGGAAGGAACAGAAAAATCATGTCATCCTTCACTACCTGATCAACAACGAAATCAATGCAAACTGGAACGGAATGCAGAAGAGCCTGCGTATCCTGTCCCATGTTCCGAACTCCGAGGATATCATCATTGAATGTAATGAGGAATGGGATATCGAACCTGATGGTTTGATTGTCTTATCAAAACTGCTTGCTCGGTATGTTGAAATTGATTGTAAATTTATAAAACGTACGACTCCAACAAGAATTCTTTGCCGAGTGGAAAAAGTATCCATTGCAAAAAAAGACCGAGTATCACCACGTTATACGATCACAGAAGAAGGACTCGTCAATGTTACCAATTTGGTGAGTTCAAAAACGATTATTGAAGCAAATATGTTCAATATACCAACTCTCGTCCGAGTGAACTTTGATGATTACAAAAAGAAACTTTCCATCGGATTGGACGACTAAATTTGATAATTTCATAAGGCTATTACCGTTATATCCTGTTAACACATATGAGCGCCACCCGGTGGAATTAAAAGTTAAATCAAAAATTCCCGACGCAGTAAATTTTGCTATGAAATATCTTTGGAATGAGTTAATATTGGTAGCCAGCCACGACAACAACACCTTGGACGACCGCAGCGACAACA
>JALOTI010000077.1 GCA_025457985.1 Leptospira sp. | reverse complement strand
CATTCGGCCAATACCATTGGGGAGAAACGCGAAAGATTGCCATGATAGGTTGGGAAGCATCGAAATTAAGATAGGAAAGAAGCGGTATCCTTTCCAGATATAACACGTATATCCTACTAGATAAGGGAACCATTTTCATCGGCAATTTTTGCAAATTTAGGAACCTGAGCCAATCGATCAATTTAGAAACAGCACCTATGGTTAGTCTTTTGGTCTCAGCAACTACGCTCAGGAAGGTATTCTGATCGTGAGAAAACATCTCACGAAGGATACCCATTCCGCGACGGTATTATCCAAGTTTCTTCTCTAAGTACCTAGCTACGAGCTATGGACAATCCTTCCCGAATAACGGGAATTTCTTATGGATATGGATACTTGTTTGTGGAAAACTCTTACAAAGTTCGTGTATGGCCTAGCGTATACGGAACTTACGCCGAGTCGGCTTCCGCCCATATCCATAAAGAAATACCTAGGAAACAAATATCTTTATAGATAAAAAAATCGGTCGTAGGAATGCCATCAATGGTTGTCCAAATCTCCGGTGTAGTAAATAAAAATGAAAGTGTTGTTGTGAAAATAATTCCAGACGCAAGTCCGGCATACAACCCTACTTTCTTATAGAATAACGAGAGTAATAGCCCAAGACCTACTAATATCTCAGTCATACCAATAAGATCCGAAACCATCTGTTCTGATAAAATTCGATACAACCATCCTATAGCTGGATGATTTTCTACTAGTGGCCTGATCTCCGCGGCTTCAGTCGGTGTAAATTTAAAAATACCAATCCATAGGAGAGTTGAACTAACCCCTAACACAGAAATAAAGTAGGCGAGTCTTTTTTTATTTGTCATGTGTTTCCTTTTTTTATCCATTCTACGGAACCCACCACATTTTATTTTCGGCGCATCCATATTTTTGTGTCTTGCTCAAATCCACCGAATCGCTCTACCTTCGAATGTAAGCGAATATAACTACCATTTGCTGTGTTAAAGTCCAAGTCCCCAAGGTATCACTTTAAAGAATTAAAAATGTGGATCTGGTCAGATTCGGACGATTTCACAGTTGTAGCGTTCCTTAAGCTGTTTTCAGAGATTTCGATAGATCATGGTTTCTCATAAAATTCATCATGAATGCACCCGACAGAATCGCGATAAAAATTCTTCGATTGGATCCCACCGGCTTTGCGCTAATGCTGGATATTGATTATCTCCTTCCAAATGAAATACGAGAACATATATGCGAATGGCCGACCCTTTTAATATACAAATCTTTTGTTAAATTCTAGATTAAAAAAATACCAAATACGTCAATCTTTGTAAAAATAAACAATCAGAGACTCAATTAAAAAATGTGATTGTCTTTTCCATCTGAAAATGAAAATGAATGGGTCGCAAAGTCAGTTGTATTGATGTAAATTCGGTAAGCGATGGAAACAACATGCAAAGAAATGAATTTTTAAGTCGTATTACCGCCACCGCACTTTTGGTCTCTGGCATCCGCCAAAATATATGGGCACAAAAAGCAAAGGTTTCATCAAATCAAGATGGAATTGATTTTGAGCTTCCACACTATCCTATCGAAAGAACGGATGAAATCCTTTCTTCTATCCAATCAAAGGTATTCATCGCAGGCATGGAACTAAATTTATATTTAGATTCCTTTTTGAAAGAACTCGAATTACGTTTTCCCTTGCAGGACAAAAATCAAATTACATCCTACCAAGAATTGTATTCATTTTCCATTACAACGGAGATTCTATGTGAGCTCACCATCAAGGTCATTGGCTTATGGGAAAATCTATGCATACAAATTGGATTGGATGGGTATACAATTGAAGATTTCAAAAAAGATTCTGAAACTATAAAAACATCTATGATAGATTTTGGGAAAAAAATCCAAAATCGTAAAATCCCAATCCTTTTAGGACGCAGTTCGAATGAAAAATGGTGGAACCCATTGGAAGTTTATATCCATTTGCCTTGGTTTGGTGGAACTAAAACAGAAAAGATTATCTCAACTAAAATTTATATGGACCAGATCTTCAACCTGGAACCTGAGCTGTTTAAAGAATCAAATCAATGTGGATTCTCGCAAAGTACATCTGATTTCTTTCGAAACACAAAAGAATTACAAAATAATCTAGATAGAATACGCGCTAAGTGGCATCAATATGCCGTTCGATTCTATTACATGGACTTTGCTCAAAGGGAGTATGAAACGAAAAAAAGTATCAACAAGCTTCAAACTAGTTCTATCAACTATCAAAATCTAATCTGTTCTTATAGTTTTGAATCAGCACTGAAAACGATTCAAAATCGCGCTTATCATATGCAAAGTTCTGTATATCATTATGAGGATCGTCAAACACAACAGATGGTTGTTTCGTCTCTTATTTTGATGATGAAAGATCTTGGAGATGTCACTCGAAGTGACAAAAATTTGCTTCAAACCCTTAAGTTGGAAGATCCTTCTGGGAGCATCATAACCATATCTACGGGAATGTGGGCAAAGGATTCTCTGAGATATTTGGAAGAGGGTATTCTTTTCCTCAAAGAAGAACGAAAGAGATTAATTACAGAGAAAAATTTATGAAAATTAACGACCATCCAGAAATCATCTTTGGTGCCAAACGGGAATCCTTACTTGGAAAACAAATTTTAAAAGTACGTACTGCAATCCGTAATTTCTTTACAGACAAAACATCATTGAAATCCAAAAAAATAGATATGAATGTGCTTGTTAGTATTCAAAGAGGTGGAATTTTGCATGCAAAAATAGATAAAGATTCGTATCACTCTATAGATTCACGGTTGAAATTCATTTCAATGACTTCAAGTGCATTGGAACGTTTACACCAAAAGCAATCAATGAGATCAACATTCCAAAAACAAAATTTTTTAATTCACCAAACAATAGTTTATTTAGATACTTTACTCGCCATTTCAAAACATTTATTGGTGTTGAGCAAAAATGAAAAAGGGAACCAAAAAAATCTTAGGGAGAAACAAAAAGAAGTAGAAGAGTTGGTGGATGAAGTGGACCGAATTGCTTCAACTGCTGAATTCAATCAGATGGCCTTATTTCAAGGCGATTTTGCTCAATCTTCAAGAACAGCCTCAATGTGGCTTTTGAAGGAAAATGGCGAAATGTTTCAAATTTATATCGCTACAATGACATCAAAATCACTTGGACTAAGATATTTTAAAAATGATACCTTTACTTTGTCTAATCCTGTCGATTTCGAGAAGAAAGTGAATCTAGCTATTCATCGTATAAAGCAGGAACGAAAACAAATGGTATCATTTCTAGAGTGAGGCAACCGTAAAGAACTCACCACTAAACTACCAATCTGCGGCGACACATTCTCTTTCTTCAGAGCAAAAGGTCCCGGGAAGTTTATCTCACAAAGCATCCATCACAAGCATGGGTCCGTCTTGTGTATTTCCATTCAATTGTAACCATAGAGCTTATCCTACAATACAACTTCATAAATTGCCAACCGGAGGATTCAAAACACCAGTCTTGATTGAATTTTCAGTCTCCCTTGAGAGGCCAAGGTCTGGCAGGATGAAGTTTTAATTTCCACCTCAAAGGTGTCGGGTGGTTGCGGTGTTTTAGAGCAAGCTCACTTTGGACTATATGCGTCACCATCATTGTCTAGTATTACTGTTTATAATGACGATTTGTCCATTCGTGATTTAAGCACTTGTCCTTGATTAAGTAGTCAAAATTTTATCCACCTAACACAGTGATATCTATTAAATCATTGCATAAATCAAGACTTTATAATCGCTATATTCGACTTTATCCCGTTTCTATCCTAATGTCGAAAATCTCCTAAGCATGCGGAAATGTTTTTCAATTAAAACCTAAGAATAGTATCTTCAATGATCTGGATTGCTTCGTTCAATTCATCCTCTCGAATCACCAGGGGTGGTGCAAATCGAATGATATTTCCATGTGTCTGTTTAGCAAGAACACCATTATCTTTTAGCGCCAAACATAGATTCCATGCCGTTTCGCTATCTGTAGAGTCATTGATAACGATTGCATTCAATAGACCCTTTCCTCTAACAGATTCAATGAGATCCGTCTTTTGGCAAATGGCTGTCATTTTCTCCCGGAATATAGAACCCATTTTAAATGAATTTTCTGCTAAATTTTCTTCAACTATCACTTGTAAGGCAGTCCTAGCAACTGCACAGGCCAATGGATTACCTCCAAAAGTCGATCCATGTTGTCCCGGTTTTAATGTTAACATGATTTCGTTATTGGAAAGAACAGCAGAAACAGGCAATGTCCCTCCTGATAATGCTTTTCCTAAAATCAATATGTCAGGGTGGACACCTTCATAATCGCAAGCTAAGAGTTTACCTGTACGAGCAAGTCCTGTTTGAACTTCATCTGCAATAAATAGTACATTTCGTTCCTTACATAGCTCGAACGCTTTCTTAAGATAACCATCTTTGGGGACTATAACACCGGCTTCTCCCTGGATGGGCTCGACCATAAAACCTGCAATATGTGGATCTTTCAAAGAATTTTCAAGCGCATCCAAATCATTATACGGTATGATTTCATAACCCGGCATATAGGGACCGAAGTGATTTTTGGAGGATGGATCAGTTGATGAGGAGATCGCCGCAAGTGTTCGACCCCAAAAATTATTCTGACAAAATATTATTTTTGCTTTGTTCTCTGGTATACCTTTCACCGTATAAGCCCATTTACGGCAAAGTTTAATGGCTGTTTCTCCTCCCTCAACGCCGGTGTTCATTGGTAGAACTTTGTCATATTGAAAAAGTTTGGTGATGCATTCTGCGTATATTCCAAAAACATCATTGTAAAATGCCCTCGAAGTAAGGGTTATTTTTTTTGCCTGATCTATCAAACTTTGAATGATCTTTGGATGACAATGACCTTGGTTTACGGCACTGTAAGCGGATAAAAAATCAAAATATCGTTTCCCATGAATATCCCAAACATAAATTCCTTCTCCACGATTGAGAACTACAGGTATGGGATGGTAATTGTGGGCACTGTGTTTACTTTCTAAAGCGATCGATTCTTCGGTGGTATTAAAAAAAGTTGTCATAAATTTGAAACAAAAAGCGTTTCTTTCATTTCCTCATGAGAAAGTTATGTTGCAACTGGAAAAAAACTACCCCATTTGATTTCCCAAAATCAATCTGCTAAGGGAAACCCAAATTTTTTTGAAGTTGTGATCCGAGGTTGAGCAGTTTTGAAATTTTCTTATTATAACATACGCAATACGGAAGATAGATTATTGTTTAAAAAATCGGATCTTTCTGTTCCAGATTTCATAGTTCTCGCAATGCTTAATGACCCGATCATTGTAGAGAAGATAGAATGGACTTTCCTTCTCTTATCTTTATTGTCATCAGGTAAGCCATTCTCTAAAGCTAAATAGAATTTATCTAAGCCTGCATGAAACTCAGTCTTAATTCTTTGAGGAGCTCGTGAAACTTCTGATAGGAGAGCAGCAAAGATACATCCATTAGTTACATCTTTAACATGATCCTCACTGAGATAATATCTAACCCAATTTTTGAATCCATCTTTTTTATCACTAGCAATTAAACTACCTACATACTGAGTTAGAGAATCAATTTGCTTTTCTATGCTGAGGGCTAATAGTTCGTCTTTTCCAGAAAAATGACTATATAAGGCACCAGATGTTAAACCTAAAGCCTCCATTATGGTATCTACACTTGCTCCTAAAATACCTTTCTTTTTGATTACTTTGATAGATTGATCTATAATTCTTTCTCTTAGCTTTTCCTTTTCGCCAGACTTAGTTTTCATTTAGAACTCCCTATCCACAAGTAATCTACGCACAATCTCTTGCTTGGTTACCTATGCAATTAAATTTGTAATCAATGACAGTGCATATACGAGAAATCTCTATTTTTTAAAATTTAACGCTCAAAAAACGATGCAACTAATTTTTGATAACGGTCGTAATTTTATTTTAAATTAAAGCGTCCCGTTATTAAGTAAAAATTTCAAATTTCCTTTACGCATTTAATATTTTAGTGAGATTATGTAAGTATCAAGTGAGACATTATATGCAAATTCCAAAAAAGAAAATGTACGATCGTATAGTTGACACTGGAACTCAATTTCTTGACGAACAGGAAATCCGAAGAGTAAGACTGGTAAATATTCTGGCTCTATTTGGAATTTTAATTAATCTAAGTTATATACTGCTTTTCTTTTACCTAACATGGTATAAGCCAGTTATTTTAAATTTGTTCGCTTTAGTCGGTTATATTTTCACAATCGTATTCAATCGTTTAGGATTAAATAGGCTGTCACCGATCCATTTTTGTATTATAGTCACCATTCACATGACAATTCTTACAATATTATTTTTGAGCAAACAATCGGCAGCGCATTTATACTTATTAATCATTCCCTGTCTAAGCTTTCTCATTTTTCATCCGAAGGATAAACTATGGATATATATTGTGGCACTTTTATCTATCTCATCACTGTTATACTGTGAATATTTTGCTCAACGTTCGAGCCTTTTGCTTCCGATTTCAGAATTGTATTTGCGATTCCTTCACTTTACAGCAATTGTTGGAACTTTTTTTCTTTTAACAAAGGTTGTTTCCATTTTTTATCAAGATATACAAATTGCTCAAAACAATCTGAAAAAAGAACATGATCGATCGGAGCAATTACTTCTTAACATATTACCCGAACCAATTGCCAGGAGATTAAAATTTCAAGAGGAAGTCATAGCTGACAACTATCAGAGTGCGACCATTTTGTTTGCAGATATCATTGGATTTACGCAATTCTCATCTGGAATTTCTCCTCAGGAATTGGTAAGAGTTTTAAATATCTACTTCAGTGAATTTGATCGATTATCTCGAGTTCACGAAATAGAAAAAATCAAAACAATTGGAGATTCCTATATGGTTGCTTCTGGTATACCTATTCCTTCTGAAAGTCATGCGGAAAAGATAATCCTGTTTGGAATTTCCATAATCAAAGCAACTCAAGAAATCAGTTCGAGACTCGGACAAAATATTTCTATCAGAGTAGGTGTAAACTCTGGACCAGTTACAGCCGGCGTGATCGGAAAACAAAAATTTGCTTATGATCTCTGGGGGGATGCTGTGAACTTGGCATCTCGAATGGAATCAACAGGACTTGCAAATAAAATTCAGATTACCGAAACATGTTATCAATTAGTAAAAAATAAATTCCCATTTGAGCTGCGAGGACAAATCCATATCAAAGGAAAAGGTGAGATGACAGTCTACACTCTCTCAGTGTAATTGTCCTTCTCGCATTATATGTATTAGTTCACGTTTTGGTTTTACCTAAGGAAAAAATCGCAACATAAACCTTCTCTAACGTGCGCATGCGAAAAAGAAGGCTCATCTTTTCTGAATTCACATTTTTTAAAAATGAGAAGTTTAGTTTAACGTTTTTGTATTGGGCGAACTTCTACTTTTCCATTCTCTACAAAAATCGGACAGCCCTTTGATATCTCGACCGCATCGTCGATGTCATTCGCATTAACGATGAGATAACCTCCAACCATCTCTTTAGCATCTACGTAGGGACCATCTATTACCACTTTATCTTTTCCGTTTACTTGTTTGCCGGTGGTTTGAAGCGGTTCCCCTCCAGCAAGAATTCCTTTTTGGCCAAGACCTGACATCCAATCTGTCCAGGATTGGATATAATCCCTCTCTCGCTTTGAATCTTTGGAAGTGTGGACGTGAGTGTCTCCTCCTCTGAAAATAAGTATATATTGATCCATTTTTGTATCTCCTTCTGGTAGCGATAGTTTGTTTAATTAGTTTTAATAGGATACGTTATCATATTTAAGGTCAAATCATTTTTTGATAACGATCGTGATTT
>JALOTI010000076.1 GCA_025457985.1 Leptospira sp. | reverse complement strand
AATATTTATACAACACTTTGATGCTGCATGTAGCCTCGTTTGACTTCACCTCAGGGTACTACTCCTGTATAAATGAGATTGAAAGGTCAACTTACAATGGATCTGAGGGTGCATTATGACAACGTAATGATCAGTGGTCAATATGTTTGACAATGTGCCCAACGTCGTATCCATTGTCACCTGGCAAACAGAAACTACAACCTGTAACTTACTTATGCTGACAAACAACAAATTATTCAGCAAGCTTAAATAGAAAACAATACACACTACACGTTTTTCAGCTGGCAAACCTCATAACGGTTTGTTACAAAGTTCAATATTATCTAAAACATTTGAAGGTACCAAGGTTTTAACACATCTCAACCAGCCTAGTTTCACTCAAAAACAAACCAACTCTCACCAATAGTCTCGTAATGCATTTCTACATTTTATTACCCTTAATCGACACAAAATAACAGCTGACTTGCAGATGTTTAAATTTGCGAGCGTAATAAAATGATGGTGCGTGTGCAGTAGTCTTCACAAATTACACTTAGAATAGCTGGAACACATTCCTGTAAAGGACACCATTTGACAAAACTACTACAAAATATTACGCACCAAGTTCACGGCGCTGAACTCAAAAACGAAGAAGTTCGTATCCAACGTTGCCTACCACAATTAATATTAACGCGTTGGTTGCATCATCTGTAGAATTAATGGGTTTTCTGCGGAATGAAGAATTCTTACTTGAAGCAAGCTTGTGTTTACTGGAACATCTTCACGTACAACTGCCTGATACTCGGCCTGGACAAACACTGGTCGATTATCATTGGCATCAGTTACATCAATTTTGATGACAGCTGTACTGCTCAACGATGGTGAACCTCCATCGCTGGCCTGGACTGTAATAACATATTCCTTTGTTTGTTCGTAGTCCAACTGCTTGGTAACCATCACAATACCTGGAATGGCAAACACCATCATCTGAGTCGGCGATCAACAAGCTGGAAGCTTCACAATCTACAGCCCCTCTCCCACCAAACGGATGGTTTCATGCAATATATGGTGATGAGCTATAATGTGAACTGTCATTGAACCTCCTCTCGCGCCATTGAAAGCTAAACACAAGCTACCAAGAGACCGCCCCGACGTTCATTATACAAGCCAAGAGCGAATAAATTAACTATTTTTTTAATTTGATACAAACTAACAAAACCTACTATACATGATTCCAAAATAAAAATATACCTTAACATCTCAACAACTACAATTACTACTGATCTGTCATTGTAAACTGACAACAATATGATTACACACACCTATGAATGAATTTACAAACGTATTGACTTATGACTAGGCTAATTAAGCTATTAAAGCAGACGATATAATGCAGACTCCAGTTTTCGAGAAATAAAATTTTTTAAATACCATCAATATGTGGCAGTAAAGTAAAGGACACTAGGCGTAACGTTTGCCACGCCCAGCACTTCAGTGGCCATTTCATCAGAAAATTAAACTTGAAGAAAATGCAAATTACACGGAAACATCAAATCATGATTTTTTAAAAGCAGAAGCAGTGCGCGAAGGTTTTCAGATTTCATACCTGTGTCAGGGTCAATAGTGAAATCACTGCCAATTGAACTGATGACAGAATAAGTTATTTGTGCGTTTATTCCGAAATCACGACTTGTGGCAAACACGCGCCCCACAATAAAACCCACTGGTGCAGACTCAATAACATGAAGTGAATAAACAGTTTTCTCAAACTCCGGCGGATTGTCGTTCACGTCAAGTACCATAACAACTACACTGGTAAATGACGTGAGATGAGGAGAACCCTGAAGAACAACACGTAATATTATGTTCAAACAGTAAAGCAGCGTAGAGTGATCAGGGTCATGTAGTCTACAATACAAGTCAGCACCTGAATGGACATTTTCGAGTAGAAAATGCGCAGGTCAGACACGCCTTAAATTAGCCATCATGAATCGACAGTTCAAAACAAGCATAGGGAATGTCACAAGCTAAAAAACTCAGCTTTGTTTACATTGTGCTGCAGCCTGAGTCCAGTGAGCCCCCCTTCCCTAGCGGCCCAAGTCGAAGCTGTAGTGACTACTGCTGACGATAAAATCTTTTCATCACAACTTTTATACACAATAAAATAACCCGACATTAGAGATTTTAATGGTTTTACACGCATTTGACTCAAAAATAGAAACTAATGCTTGA
Source organism: Leptospira sp. (assembly GCA_025457985.1). Taxonomy (GTDB): domain Bacteria; phylum Spirochaetota; class Leptospiria; order Leptospirales; family Leptospiraceae; genus Leptospira_A. Next base: position 5,728 of record JALOTI010000076.1, on the reverse strand, counting down.
ATGAAATTGAAATGTTGGAATCATTTAACATGTATATATGAAAATGAATAGGATTCAAAAAAAGTGAGAGTTTATTTCTGTAATTCTATTCTGAAACTCTTCCCATATTCGTGTATCCTTGGTTTCGTATTGCAGATTTTTTTTAGTTCTTCAATAAGTGCCACCGCGGTCTGCCTAGGTGTTGAATGTTCATCTATTTCAAGAGAAACGATTTTAATTAGTAACCTTATTAATCCTGTTTTAGGGGAAATTTATACAGATAAGTTTTTATCTTCCATGGGGCAAAGCGCCGTCTTACAAAATATAAACTCAGCTATGTTAGGAGGAAACAAAGTAGAGAAAAATCAAATTGGTATTGGATATTCAATGGCAAGAACTAAAGTTTCCGCTTTAGATTATTTTGAAAATACTGAACTTCGGGATCTGCCTAGATTAGGCGTAGCAGCCTCTCCATCATTATCCTATCGATTCAATTTAGGATATGCTTTGGGAAAGAATAGTGAGTGGCAAAAATGGGATATCGCTTTTCATTTTTTCCCATATTATCTATCCGAAACCAATATACCGTTTTTGAAAATAAGGAATACAGATGTTAGTGGAAGAGTTTTAAATGCTGGTGTAAATGCCCGGTATTTTCCTTTTTTTACCTCAGACACTAATACAAACCCCTATTTAAGAAATTTATCTTTTGGTTTTGGGTTATATCAGACTAACCAAGAGATTTATCTTTTTGCGTATGACAGAAGGCCGACTCAATTCCGGGTGGATGGTGATACAAGAAGATGGATAGGTATAAACCAATTAACCTACACATCCATTTTAAATTCAGCAACGGCCGATGTTCGATATTCATTTTCTCCATTTAATTTTTTTAGTGCCTATGCTGGATTTGGGCTAATGTACAATCAGGGGTTCACTCGAATTCGTGTTGAGCGTTATGCGGCAATTTCATCAAGTGAAAATAGAGACGATTTTTCAACTAATCCGAGTTCTATTGGCTTAGATTTTAGACGAGAGTATAAGATGCGAAATTCGAATGGATACGGAATACTCGGAATCCAATTCTTTTGGAATCAGATGATAGTCAATTTGGAGTATTTGAGAAATCAAAGCTCCGAATCTCTAAATTTAGGTGTACAATATTCTTTCTAAAAAAGATTCGGAGCTGTTTGGATCATTAAATTCTTCCTAACTGGAAGCAATCGCACCACCACTGAGGCGTTTGTAAAACTCAGCACCTTCTCTTTCGAGAAACTCTTCATATGTTCCTTTAAAGTCTTTGATTCCTTCTGGAGTGACTTCAATGATTCGAGTACAAAGCGATGAAATAAACTCTCGGTCATGAGAAACAAGGAGAACAGTTCCATCAAATAGGGATAAAGCATAGTTGAGTGCTTCAATGGTTTCTAAATCCAAGTGGTTTGTAGGTTCATCCAGTGCAATTACGTTATCACCAGCAAGGATCATCTTTCCGATTATCATACGGGACTTCTCTCCTCCTGATAGAACCGTTGTGGATTTATTTGCCATATCTCCAGAAAATAACATTCTACCTAGAATCGCTCGAATTTCTTGAACTTCTGTGCCTTGAGGTGCGTTTCTAAGGAGCCATTCAACTAACGTATCTGCATCAGGTTCCATTGCTTCTCGATGGTCTTGAGGAAAAAAGGATGCTTCAACAGAATCTCCCCATTTCACCTCACCCGAATCAGGCTGTAGTTTTTTCATCAACATTCGTAGAAGAGTAGTTTTACCCACACCGTTTGTTCCTACAATTCCTACCTTTTCACCTTTTGTGATGCTCGTGCTAAAATTTTTAATGACTGGTTTTCCGTCATACCCTTTGGAAATATCAATTGCTTCGAAAACATCCTTACCGAGCACACGTTTGGCTTTAAAGCGGATATAGGGGGCTACGCGTGATGATGGTTTTACATCGACCATTTCACTTTTGATCTTTTCGATCATCTTCTGACGGGATGTTGCTTGCTTCGACTTACTAGCATTTGCTGAAAATCGAGAAACAAACTCTTGTAAGTCGGCAATTTTTTCTTTAGCTCGTTTGCTCTCATTTACAAGTTGTTCTCTCGATTGTTCGGCAGCAATCATAAAGTCATCATAATTTCCGCTGAAAATACGGATGGTATTATAATCTAAATCTGCAATATGAGTTGCAACTGAGTTGATGAAGTGACGGTCGTGGGAAATGACAATGACAACACCATCATAGTTTGTTAAAAATTCTTCTAACCAATGAATGGTTTTGATATCTAAGTGGTTAGTTGGTTCGTCGAGAAGCAAAACATCTGGTTTTAAGAATAGAACTTGTGCGAGTAAAACTCGAAGTTTAAAACCTCCAGTAAGGAAGTTAAGTGGCTTACTATGTGAGGATGTTGGGATTCCCAAACCCTCCAAAAGTTCCCCTGCAATGGACTCGGCTTCATACCCACCAAGGTCAGCAAATTGTTCTTCGATCTCAGAGATGCGAATCCCTTCTTCATCGGTCATCTCTTCCTTCGCATAGATCGCATCCCGTTCTTCCATCAAACTCCAAAGTTCTGGGTTTCCACGTAAAACTGTCCCAAGGACCGTTTCGGTTTCGTATTCGTAATGGTCCTGTTTGAGATATCCGATCTTTTTGTCTTTGTCTACGGAGACCGCTCCCGCAGTTGGCTGCAGAATTCCCGCGAGGACCTTCATAAATGTCGATTTCCCTGCGCCATTGGCTCCGATGAGCCCGTAACGGCATCCCTCCTTAAACTTGATGGATACGTTTTCAAAAAGTGGTTTTTTCCCGAAGGATACAGTAATGCCGTTTGCTTGGATCATAAGCCAATTTTCTAAGGTAAACTGAGGATTCAACCGACATTTCTACTGACATGGCACGGATTCTAATTCTTCTCCTCGTCCTTTTCGCTGGAGGGCTTACAAGCTCCCAGAGTTCCAAAAATGGACTCCATGTCCTCGAAGGGGAACTCTTCAATTCAGGCCTACTTCTCAGAACAGAGAAAACTGTCTTCCGCCTTACCCTTTCACCATTGCAAGAGGAACTAGCCTTCCTTTCCGGAAAAACAATACGGATGTTATGTGATGTAAATGGAGATACTTGCGAACCAAAACGATATGAAATAACTCCCTTTGAAAATACAAAGGCTCCAGATTGGAGTTTAAAAAAGATTCCTCGGTATGTAACAGGTGGCTATTTTGCCTTCAATCCGCAGTGTACGCCCGATGGAAAAATCCTATTTTGGACGGCACTTGTAAAAGAAAATGGCCGATCGACACAAAAGATTTGGGCTTCTCGACGGGATCAATATGGATTTTGGATGGCAGGTGAACAATTGGCATCGCCACTAAACAATCGTTTGCCGAGTGCCGTAATTTCCGCCCTACCAGGAGGAAACGAAATATTTGTGTTTGGTAACTTTGGCGAAGACGAGATGTTGGACAATTTGAAACGAGAGATGATGTTCAAATCACAAGTAGCTTCGAGAGAGGCAGTGAGTCCAAGAGATTTTCATATCGTACTCTCAAAGTTAGAATCAGAATACAGAGATCGAACAGAAAAAATCCAAAACCGTGCACCCCTTTATAAATCTCAAAAAATACCAAATGGTTGGTCTAATCCCGTCCCTATTGATTTTCCAAGTTTTTATAACTGGTATAGAAAATCGGACAATCCCAGCCAACAAGTATTTGGTGGATCTGCTCTCTCCACAAGTGGACGAACACTTTTGTATTCTGCCCAACAAAAGAAGAATTATGGAAAATTAGATCTCTACGTTAGTTTGCAAAACGAGTCAGGCGTCTTTGAAGAAGGCGTGAACCTTGGATCAGTGATTAACACAGGCGAAGAGGAAATGGCTCCATTTCTTGCTCCAGATGATCGAACGCTTTATTTTTCCTCCTCTGGAAGGAAGGAAGGAATTTCAATCTATGTAACAAGAAGGCAAAACGAAAGTTGGACGAGTTGGTCAGAACCAATGGAACTTTCAAACAACCTAAGAGGTGTTAACTTTTTTAGCATCCCTGCTGTAGGAAATTGGGCTTATGTTTCAAGGGAGGGTGAACTGTACATGGCATCTATTCCTAGCCAGTTTCAGCCTGATCCGATTCATATGATTCATGGAAAGGTTGTGGATGAGGAGGGCAATCCTCTCAGCGCAAACGTATTATATGAATCCCTATCAAAAAAGAAGTCTTTGGGTTCTACAGTGAGCAATCCTAACACTGGTGAGTTTTCTATCGTTCTCCCGTATGGAGAGAACTATGGATTTTATGCTGAAAAAGAGGGATATCTTCCTGTTTCGCAAAATCTAAATTTGGTGGGAAAGGAAAAGGAAGATAAAGAAAAACAAGTAGTATTGGTTTTACCAAAACTTGGGAAAGGCAAAGAAATTACTTTAAACAATCTTTTCTTCTCCTTTCGTTCAGCGGAACTTGATAAAGAGTCGGAACCTGAGTTAGATAGGCTTGCAAACATCTTAAAAAAGTCCCCGAACTTAACTATCTTAATCGAGGGACACACCGATAACGTCGGGACAAAACAAGCAAATCAAAAGTTATCTATCCAAAGGGCAAATTCAGTTGCAATCTATCTCAAAACCGTTCATAAAATAGAAGAAATCCGCATTTCCACAAAAGGATTTGGAGCAGAACTTCCCATCTCCGAGAATTCCACGGAAGAAGGAAGGTCTAAAAATAGACGAGTGGTATTCCGGATTTTGGAAGAGTAAAACATAGCACCCATATGGTTGACATTAAAAAAATCAATATACCCAAGGTAAACGTAGATACAAAAAAGATGATAGGAGCCGTGGATGGGCTTGTGGATAAAATCCCACCCCAGGTTCAAGAGCTTTTACGAAAAATTGCAATTACCCTTCTTATCTTTTTTTTACTAATGGGTGTTTATATCGGCTGGTCCAAAGGCTGGGAATCTGCGAAACCCCAAGGTATGCAACTTGCCCAAGATGCACGGAGTATGTTTATTACCGAAATCGAGAGGGATTACAATCGAAAGCGGAAAGATGTACGGATGTCAGATCCGGAAGATTTGAAATATGAAACAAACCGCAAGATGCAATTCGACTTTGTAAGCGAAAGAGAATCTGTAGGTGTTCGGCGGGAGATGATTCCTGAAGAAGAAAGTTTCCTAGGCAAAGAATACGATTTTAGAAACGCAAAAGCAATTGATACCTTTACCCCACCTCTTTATAAGGAGTCGGGTGATGGTTTAATCCCAGCACCGATTGAAGTTGAACCAACATCTGAAAGAAGTACACAAAATACCAACGAATCAGATCCAAACGAAATGAAATTACAAAAGATGTTGGAAAGAGTGTCAGTTCTTGAAAAAAAATTAAAAGAGAAAAATGAAGAAAAGAATTTGAAACAAGGAATTGTTGAGCCCAAAAAAGAATCAAACCTTCCCGAATCCAATATTTACAAACCCCGCACTTTAGAAAGAATCCAAAGAAAGTCTGAATGAAAGTTTTTTCTCTTGTTAGACGGAGTTATGATCTCCTTTTGTTCGTTGGGGTTTTATTTCTTTCAGGCTTTGGTTTTGTAAATCAAGCTGAACCATTGGAATTGTATCTTCCATTTCCAGAGGATTTAAAATCAGCGGAGATAAATCAAACTGCCGTTATCGATAAAGTTGAATCTTCTAATCAACAGGACTCAAACAAACGACAAAGTTCCAATAAAGAACAAGATATAAGTGCAA
>JALOTI010000075.1 GCA_025457985.1 Leptospira sp. | reverse complement strand
AATATTTTTTCATCTTCCTCATTGGTTTTTTGCAAATCTCCCTTCTCGCCAGGAGTTTCCAATGGTTTGAGTTCCTTACCAGGAACCGTAGGTTTTTGGTTTGTCGGTCTATTTTGATTTTGAGCCGAAATCGAGTTTATTCCTAACAATAGATATAGAAAAACCAGACCCAAAGAGGCATAGAATTTGGTAAACATGCCACAGGCTTAGAAGAATATAATAGTTTTTGCAAGCAATATTATGGCAAAAATCACAAATATATGAAAATTTTTTCGGGAAACAGTGTTCATGAAACTTATTTCGCAATGATTGTCATATTTTGATCAATTTGTAGCTTTCACAAGCGCTCGGATTGGTGCGCCTTTGCCTTGCTCCAGCGCAACTAAAGTAGAGTCAGATGGTGCGGTAAATGCCTAATTTACCTCAGTAAGTCTTAGAAAACAGCAGAAAGGCCTAGATAATAAAAAATCCCCTCACCCGGCAAAATTCCAGGACCAGGGTATCCACCTGCCCTTCTTGTAAAATACTTTTCATTTGTTAGGTTGTTCACTCCCCCATTTAAAGAGAAACTTTCATAAAAATTCCATTTAAAGGAGACATCTCGAACTGTATAACTTGGGATAATACCAACTTGACCATTGGCAGTTGGAACGGTGGTATTTGCTGCATCGCTATAAGTCATTCCCGAGTAACTTATCAAATACGTAATACTAAACGTATTTTTGAAGTGATAAGTTAAACCATATCTATGAATTTGGGAAGGTGCATTCTCAACAAGGTTTCCAACGCGAAAATTGTTTTTAATATTAGTTAGGTTGTTTCCAGGGTTCGTAAAGGCACTCGCACTTTGTTCCCACCTCACATAGCGGGCATTTACATTTGCACTGGAAGTAAAAAAGCTTACACTTCCAAATGGAGCAGAGTCTGTAAACGCAAGCAAAGGATCTATTTCCAAATATCCTTCAGCTCCTCGATGAAGAGAGTCACCTACGTTTGTAACAAAATTGGTATTTGTATTCCCAGGTAATGACCCTGGCAATAGACCAACTCGATTGTTGTATCTAAGCTCAAAAACGCCAAGATCAAATTGGAGCCATTGTCCAAACTTACCTCTGTATCCACCATCCGTATTATACCCTTTTTGGTCTCTTAGGTTTGGATCAACCTCATTTAGAGTTGCGCTCGCACCATAAATTTCAGCAAAGGTGACTGGACGAAATGCTTGGGAGTAGTTTGCGTAGAAATTTGTTGATTTCGTAACTTGATACTGAGCACCAATACCATATAACACTTGTTTTCTTTGAAATTCTCTTGGTTGTACTTCACCGCCAAATATATTTGAGCTTGATGGTAATTTTTCGTTGATCCTTCCTGATCCTGTGGTACGAACCCACTCGTAGCGAACTCCTGGAGTGATCGATATTTTATCTGTTATACGAAATAAATTTTCCGCAAAAGCCGCGTAATTCAATGTTGAAAATTTCAAATCCACAGTTCTGCATTTAGTCGTTCCATCAAAACATTCTGGCTGGCTCAATTCTCGTAGATCGTAGTTACTTGCGGTGGTTCCATTGGGATTTCGTATCCGATCCGTATTCGCATTGAAGTAACGAACGCCAAAAGATAGAGTGTGGTTCTTATCCAAAAAGGAATAATCAAAAATTTGGCGCGCCTCCATACCATAATTTCTATACCAATCTCGATCGATTTGCCTGTTTGAGAAATCCAATGTACTACGGTTGATTGCATCCTCTGTGTTCGGTGCGGAAGTAACTCCAACAGAATTTCGTTCACCATACAAACCAAAGACCTTCATTTGAAAACGTGCCGTACTACTTTGGTTATAATCAATTATCAAAGCAGGAATGTTCCACGGTGCACTAAACCAGTTTCTTGCTCTTCTCGATTGGCGAGGATTTTCCCAGAATTGCATATCCGTTAGCCCACCAGGCTGTTGGCTCTCGTAGTAGGACTTAGTCATTTCGATCGCTATTTTTAGCTTCTCCGTTGCTTGGTAAGCGATATTAAAATGACCTGATTGGGTTTTATAATTGGCGTTATCCCTCCAACCATCACCACTTCGATTGTGATAGTATGCAAAATAACTAAATTTTCCGACTGTTCCATCAACACCCGTATACGAATTTGTAGTATTATAAGAGCCACCCGTATTTTTCATTTCAATGCGAAAAGGTTTGGTCGGATCTGCTTTTTTCGTAACATAATTGACCATACCTCCAAACTGAGATCCGTACTGAAGTGATGCCGCACCACGAACAACTTCAATTTTTTCTAGAGCTTCTGGTGGGGGATTAAAATATGCTTCTGGATAACCAAACACATCTGAGGCGATATCGTAACCATTCATCCTAGTGTTGAATTCCCAATTTCTATTTGGCGATAGCCCTCTAGCTCCAATTCCAGGTTGAATCCCACTTCCATCGTTTTCCCAAATTGTAATCCCCGGAACTTTAGCATAGATTTGGCGAGAATTATTAAGAGCCAAGTTTGCATTCACTTTATCAAGGCGAATCACTTCAGATTTTTTCCCAGAATAGATATTGGTTCCTTCGATTTCTGACATTTGTCCACGGTCGGACTCCCTTTTACCGGTTACTTTGATGCCTGATGATTTATCCGTATCGTTGGCATCCGCGCCAGACTCTTTTTCCTCTTTTGGTTTTGGTTCTTGAGAGATGCTCTCTTTTGCCTTTTCCGGTTCTTGCGAAAGAAGGTAGGATGGAAATCCAGATAGGGATAGAGAGAAGAGAAGAATATAGATTTTTAATTTCAATTTAGAATCGTTCTTGATTTTCATTTTAAGACTCAGTCTCGTTTAGCCAGTTCACCAAATGGCCCAAAAAAGAAAAGTAGGTTTTGAATTACGTAGGCAAAGGGAATGTGAAAGCTAAAGGAAATGCTTGTCGAACTCTTCGTACTTCCGTTTCATCAGATCATTAAATATCGATGTCCCGAAAACTGCTGATACACTGCAAAAGACGAGCTCGCGGTTTGTTATACAATATGGTGCAGTGAGGGAGATCTTAACCTCCCTGATACGGTTTTTCTAGTGTCATACTTGGAAAAATCTTTCCATCCAACTCAAAGATCCAGTTATGGAAAGGAAGAAGATCGAATTGTGCGAGTCCTCTATTCTCTAATCCTACTTCTCTCGTTGAGTTTTTGCTCCCTGCCAAACCTATCTCGAAACCCCTTGGAGTTCTTTTCCTTGTTTCGATTGTTCAACACTTCGTCTGAGTATATTTTAGGTGGGTCTGTTCTAGGAATGGTGCCAGGGGGGAGTGTTTTAATAAAAAATGGAGGAGAAGAGATCACGGTCACTGCAGATGGAAACTTCAGCTTTTCTTCCAGATTCCCAACAGGTACTCCGTACGCCGTAAGTATCACTCCTTCATCCAATATGAATTGTACCCTTAGCAATGGATCCGGTACGTTCCAAACAGCAAATATCACTACTGTAGCAATCAATTGTTCTTGGGGTTCTAACTTTCATGAATTGGCGGTGAATGTGAACGGCACTGCCGCTAGTTTCTCGGTGCAAAACAATGGTTCCGATTCTCTTTCGATAAGTACTCTTGGTCTCCAACCCTTCTCCATACGGATCGCAAATGGTGCTGCGTATGATATTCGATTTACCAGCCAACCATCTGGAGCTGTCTGTTCGTTTGATACGCCTACTCTTTCGAGGGCAAATATGCCTAACAACAGTTTGACGGTTCAAATCACTTGCAAAACAGGAAATTTGGTCGCGGGCAATCTCCAAGTCAATGCTCTGTCTGATATAGCTACTAATCTATATGATCAATTTGCCTATGTACGAACTTTGGTAGGTGCGTATCCCCTCAATCGACCTGGAGGCGTCGGTGCTTCACCTGGTCTTCCTAACGTCGGTACTGCGACTGGCGATACAGTCCGATTTAACAATCCTAAGGGAATTGCATTCGATTCCACACATATGTATGTAGCTGATTTTTCAAATAATGCCATTCGAAAGATTGATAAAACAAATGGAGATACCACTCACTTTGCTGGTTCTAGCGTGGGTGCTGGTGTTGTTTGTCCAGGAATTCCTCCTGATGCCAACTGCAAAGATGGGATTGCGCTAGACGCTCAATTCAATGGACCAGTTGCACTCACGACAGACGGAAATAATTTATATGTTCTAGAATTGATAGGGAATCGAATTCGGAAGGTGAGTCTCGCAAATGCAGAAGTATCCACATTGGCAGGAGATGGTAGTCCTGGTTCGATAAATAGCACGACAGGTATCAACGCAAGATTTTCTAGCCCCTCTGGAATTACTCTTCGCAATCAAATTCTTTATGTTGTGGATCGAAATAACTGTACAATTCGTTCGGTCGATACCGTAACAACTGAGGTAACTACCATTGCCGGAATTCCTTCAGTTTGTACGCATAACGACCATGCCAATGGCTCACTTGCAACCTTTACGTCTCCATTAGCAGCCGTGGCCTATGGGAATTACTTATATGTAACGGATGTCGGAGGCCATCGGATACGTCGTATCAATCTTGTGAATGGTACATTTTCAGTGGATACGATCGCAGGCGATGGTACTCCCGCAACCATTGACGGAATTGGAACCCAAGCCAGTTTTTTCGATCCTCATGGGATTACAACCGATGGAACCACTCTCTTTATTTCAGAATGGGTGGGTCAAACCATTCGGGCGATTCGACTTTCTGACTTTCAAGTGAAAACTTTGGCTGGTGATGGAACCGCACAATATGAAGATAATGTTAGGCGAAATGGTCGATTCAATTTCCCTGGTTCATTGACAACGGATGGCATCCATGTTTACATTGCGGATGACCAAAACCATTCCATACGAAGGTTAGAAACTGCCGAGGTTGTCCGTTATACTTTGGATGGAAACTCCCTCGACACCATTGGAACAAATCACGCATCAACGATCGGAACAACGACAATCTCTTCGGATGAAAAAGGGACGGCAAGTGGATCTTTTGTTTTTGATGGTGCAACGTATCTAGAATCGGGTTCCAATATCAACTTGGATGACCACAGAAATTTAACCATTACCGCTTGGGTATTCCCTACAACGACAAGCGCTTCAAACCAATACATTTTCTTCAATGGCCAAGGTGTGGTGAATGGTTACGGGCTAGTATACAATCCAGTTACAAGAAGGATTCAAGTCAATATACCCACTGTAGGTAGCAGTGGATTTTCCTCACGTGCACTGCCCTTGAACCGATGGAGCCATGTTGCCCTTCATAGACGTGATGGGAGCTGGCAGTTGTACATCAATGGTCAGCCAGAAACAATCATTTTTATAAATAACCCTATTTCACCAACTGGAAACTTTAAGATCGGAGATTCCGGAAGCTCCTTTAATTTCCAAGGTAAGATTTCAAACGTAAGGTTTTTTAGGGGAGCCTTGGACAATAGTTTGATGCAGGCTTTGGCATTACAAATTCCAAACGGAGTTGTCTCTTATTACGCGTTCAACGGAAACTTAAACGATTTTGGTGGTTCCGGAAATCACCTAACAAACTCAGGTGCGGTACTCACACCGGATAGATATGGCCATACGAACGGTGCGTATTTCTTCAATGGTGTAGCCTTTTTACAGAGAACATCACCGAATGCTCTTCCAATTGGAAATTCCGCAAGAACCATTTGTGCATGGTTTGAGCCCACTTCCAACGCCAATCAATCTTTAATTTCTTATGGACTCAATGCAGCGGGCCAAGGAGTGGCGATTGGTTATAATGGTATTAATGTAGCAGCCATTGGCGTAGGAGCCGATGCCTTCGGACCTCACGGTGGGTTCCAGAACGATTGGGCTCTAGCCTGTTCGGTCTATGACGGAACGACGGCTTCTATCTATATAAATGGTGCCCTCTATGGAACGAATGCAGTGGCATGGAACACAGCTGTCGGGCCAGACCTCTTCGTAGGCCAAGACTGGAGTGGGGGTGCTCGTTTTACTGGATCCATTGACGAACTGATCATTTACAATCGAGCGCTTAACCAAACGGAGCTTAGGGCACTTGCAGGCTACTACCCGACCCAGGTTAGTTCGTGGAGCCCAACGATTGCGAGTAGCAGTTTAAAGTTTTATCTAAAACCAGAATCAACTCTGTATTCGTCTGGAGTTTGTCCTGGTCCGGGAACCGATTGTGTTTCTGATTGGTTCGATCGGAGTGGGAATGGGATTCATCTCATCCAAGGACTCGGCTTAAGACAGCCATTCTATTCAGCCGTAGGAATGAACAATTCGAAGGCAGTTCGATTCACTCGTGGAGGTGTAGGTTCGGAAACTTTCATGACTGGGGCTTGTTCGGAAACACTCAATACAACAAGCCAATCTATCTTTGTCGCCTATTCTGAAATAATTTTGGGACCAACAAATAATGATGGAATCTTTCAAAACGGATCACCATCCACTGGAAAATTGCTTTATATTACACGGGCGGCTGGAAACAACCCAAATCTATTTGATTTACAAGGTGGGTCGACTCGACTTGTTTCCACTTTGAATTTCCACAATACACTGGATAACAATTTACTCACGATGATTCACGATGGAACAACTGGTTCCTTGTTTCGAAACGGAAGTATTGTGTCCGCCTCATCCAGCGCAGGTGGCGCTTATAACTGTGGCGGTGGTCAATTCCACCTGGGAAGGTATTTTTACGGAGGTACTCCTGATGGCAATTACTTTAATGGATTCATAGGTGATGTATTGATCTACAACACAGCTCTTCCTACAAATGATCGATTCATCGTTGAGTGTTATCTTTCCAGTCGTTACAAACTCCCCGTACCCTATACCTGCCCATAAGATGGTTTTCTAATTATTTTTACAGCCTAACACTTAAAGTCAGTTCTGAATAAAATTTCAGAAAAAAACTTGCAAAGGAATACATTACAAAATAAATTTTTTCCTTATGGCAAAGGACCCTACTCTTGAGATATATTTAAAGAAAATGTCTGCCTATGGAGATATTACAGCTAAATCCATGTTTGGTGGTTATGGTGTCTATTTTGAAGGGAAGATGTTTGCTCTCTTTGCAGAGGATATTTTATATTTTAAGGTTGATGGCGAATCTCGATCTTACTTTGAATCCAAAAAACAAAAACCCTTTGTCTATTTTGGAAAACCAGGGAAACCAAATGTGATGAGTTATTACACGATACCTAAATCCGCTTGGAAAAGCCGCACCTCACTCATTCCATGGATCGAGCTTGCGGTCCAGTCATCAAAAAGGGCTGCTAAAAAAAACAAAGACTCATCACGAAGATAGATGAAGACCCTTTATTTTCAACCTTCCTCTTCTGAACGCGAATTTGCTCTCTGAGGCTATACCATTTCTATTTCATCCAACGCTAAGAATCGTACATATACGCAAATGGAAACTGGCAGAAGCCATCAAATATTCGTTTGATGTAAAGGATCCTCTCGCCTATCTCGCATAACGGGAATTGATTCTTGACATTCGGACTTGGTGTTGTAAAAGTCTTATGAAGGTCTTATTTGGTTAAAAATGAAAAACAAATTTATTCTTATTCTTTTGATGCATCTTTATTTAGTAAACTGCTACATAGGAACGCAAGAGACTGCATGCAAATATTATCTTGAAAGAGATTTTGGAGGAGCTTGCGAAATTCTTGCAGTGGGAATACTTCTTGCCAGAGAAGATGAGCCTGCAAGATCAATAGGGATTAATTATGGTCTTGTTAACTGTTATACTTATTTAAAAAAGAAAAAAGACTGTGAACGTGAAGAAAACAAATACTTACCTGGCCTTTATGGATATATACCATATAACAAAGAAAGTTTTGATATTTGTCGAAATTCTAAATTGGAACAACAAACTATTCTGAGACCTTTAAGATTAGAAAAAATTTGATACACTAGTAATTCCAATTTGTATATTTGAAAATGTTTTTGATAAAA
>JALOTI010000074.1 GCA_025457985.1 Leptospira sp. | reverse complement strand
TTTCATTGGATAAAAAAAGAATTCATCCCTTTCCGTATATTGGATCGGTATTTATTTTTTGATTTCTTAAAGAACTTTGCTGGTACGCTGATTATGCTTACCTCAATGATCATTATTTATAAATTTACTGATACAATGAAGTATTTGGTATCATCCAAAGTCTCTCAGTCCCATGTATATTTGCATATTTTATATTCAGTGCCAGCCATGGTAGACCAGGTTGTGCCTCCTGCATTGATGTTTTCCGTTTGTTTTATAATTGGTCAGTTCAGTGTTAACAAAGAGCTCGTTGCCATAATGGTTGCAGGTGTTTCCTTTATTCGGATCATAACACCAATTTTATTTTTTGGATTCGTTGTATGGATCGTAATGACAATTTTTGGTCAGTTGGTTGTTATTCCCTCTAATCGCCTTGCTCAAATTGAGTATAGTATCATGGCAAAGGGATCCAATCGATTGATCGACTTTGTATATCAATTCCATGTTAAGGGTAAAAATGGTTTTTATTACGTCTATTGGATTGATGAAAAAGAAAGTATGGTGAAGGGCGGATTTAATTATATAGAAATAACTCCAGAAGGATTACCTCTATATACAGTATCATCTCAAAAAGCAAAATTTGTCCCTGAGCCACATTCTTGGATTCTCTATGATGTAGAAGAAGTTCGATTCAATAAAGACTTAGAGATCGTTTCTAGAACTCGAATACCTGAAAAAACTTACGATTTTAAAGAAGATATTCGCTATTTTTCTAAACCAACAAGAAATCCGGAAGAAATGAATTTTTTTGAACTATCGGATGAAATCGAATCCAGAATCATCAAAGGTATCCCATATCGAGATGTCCAAGTTCACCAACATACGGCCTTTGCTTTGCCATTGATGAGTTTTGTTGTTGTTGCAATAGGAGCTTTGGCAGGTGCTATCACCAAACGTTCCGCAGGTGTTGCATCCTTAGGATTAACCATTGCAGTTGTACTTTTTTATTATATTTTAAACTCAACTGCAAAGACACTTGCCGAAAACGGGGGACTTCCGATATGGTTTGGAATTTGGCTGACCCCCGTCCTTTTTATTACAGCCGCTTACTTTTTATACAAAAGAATGAATATCTAAAATCTAACGCGATAAAAACACTCGTTTGTACAAGTCAGTTTGTAATATATTTTTTGGGTCGTATTTTTTCTTTAAGCTAAAGAACTTTTTTAGATTCTCTTTCGGAAAATACGATTCTACAACTTGTTTTCTAAGAGTAGAATCTTTCGCAAAATAAAACTTACCCTTATTCTTTAAAACGATCTCGTCCATCTCATAACATAGTTTCCAAAGTGCATCTTTATTGGATTTTGTCACAGGAAAATCCATAGCCATTGAATATCCATCTACTGAGTGTGTTAGTAAAAAAGGATCCGGTTTGTGTTTTTTGAAAACAGATAGATAGTTAACTATCTTACGCTTTTGGCATAGAGTAAATATTTCTTCAAATGTTGACTTAGCATTTTCCTTTGGAATAAAAATCTGATATTGTATCATGGATCCTGGTTTGTAAATAAACTTCCAATTGGGAACATAGTCCAACAAAAAAGCATACTCCGCATGACCTTGGTAATATGCCTTATTATTCACTAATTTACTCGCAATACACTTCGCAAAGTTTATAAGTCGCATACCTAATGGAAAACTGAAAGGCCACATAAGTATCCACATCCATTTTTTGGGGATGACGTAAAACAATCTAGAGGGTAGGTGTTGTCTCTCCAAGAGGCAGTTCCCTGGGAAGTCAGGGTCCTCACCTTCCTTTAAGTTTGTGGCTTTGTGAATCTGTCCCCGACCTAAGGATGAACCACTAGCGAATGCATCGACCCAACCAACAAGATAGTCAGCATCCTTATATTGTGCTTCAAAATAAGAAAACATTTCATCAAAATTCTTAACATATACAGGGTCAATTTTCATCTTTCCCGAATAGATTGGCTTCATTTTGATATGAATCGTTAAAAAACAACCTAACATTCCAAAGCCGGAAATTGCCGAATAATAAAGATCGGAGTTTTTTTTTGGTGAACATTCTAAAATTTCCCCCTTAGCAGTTAAGAAAGAAAATTGTTTTATATGTTCTCCGATGGTTCCTACTTTAAAATTATTTTTGCCATGTATATTCATGGAAAGTGCGCCACCTAATGTTGGCATCATGGTTCCTGATACTACTGGCGGCCAGAAGCCATTTTCGATTCCAGTTTCCCATAGGTCTTTTATACGTGCTCCCGACTGAACAATCATCAAACCAGTTTTCAGATTAAAGTCTAAAACCTTATTAAATTTTGTTAGATCAACAACTATACCTTCAGAGTTAATAGCCGCATCCCCGTAGCTATTTCCTCCACCACGAAGGGCAACTTTGTTCCCGGTTTGGTTGGCCCAAATAAATATATTTTGGATTTCTTCTTCTGATTCAGGAAAAAGAACAGGTGAGTTGGAGAAAGAGTTCATACCCCATGCCTCAACCTTTGTTGCTTTTGGAAGATTTAAAAAGGGTACGCCTTGTATTTGTTTTTTGGCCATAGTTATATACTCATTTTTTTAAAGATAAAGTTTGGTATATTTCGAATTATCAATCCAACGAGAGCCCAGATGCCAGGAACAAAACACTCATCTTTTTTCTCGGCAACAGCATATACGATTTGTTTTGCGGCTTCTTCTGCCGAAATTGCTTTCAGAAGACCTTTTGTCGGAAGATTTAAGCCCTTTGTCATTTCAGTGATTACAAAACCAGGTTTGATTGTAGTTACCTGTACATTGGATTCTGATAAACGATTGCGAAGAGCTTCCAGATATGTGTTAAGACCCGCCTTTGACGTGTTATATACTGGATTGCCCTTGCGCCCTCTTTCTCCTGCTATAGAAGAAATACCAATAATTTTACCAGAATTCTGTTTGGAGAAAAACTCTGCGGCTGGATTCAGAAATGCGATTGCTCCCGAGAGATTAACTGCAATCATATCCAAATCTTTAGAAGTATTGTATTCTGTCTTTTCGATGGCAGGCATAATTCCCGAAGCGTAGTAAACTTCATCGAGGCCTCCAAGAAGTGATACTGCCTTTTCAAAGGTTTTTTTTGCCATATTGAATTTCGTAACATCAAATGCTATAACATGAACTCTTTTGTCTTTTCCTTTGTTGGTTGCCTTGGCAATAGACTCTAATTCCTTTTCTCGCCTCGCCAAAAGAACTACCGATGATCCGTTTTTTAGTTCCATTTGCGCAATAGCCTTTCCGATCCCACTTGATGCGCCAACAATAATGATTTTTTTCGCCATGATTCCTTTTTTTTGGTTTTATCTGAATTGGCAAGTCGATTCAATAGGGGTGTGGTCACTCGCGAAAGAATCCTCGTTGATGGGATGAACCTGATCTACAAGTTTCCTGAACTTGCATTCTTTTTGGGTGAATACCGTCTCCAAGAGGCAAGAGCTGGGCTATTACAAAAATTGAACCAATTCTACCAGAATCAGAAAAACAAGGAAATTCTTGTCTTTTTTGACGGAAAAAAGGATATGATTTCCGATTGTTATTCGGAGGAAATGAACGGACTGTCCATCCATTACAGCCATGAGAAAAAAGCGGATGAGTTAATCATTGGTTATCTAAGCCAATGTCCTGTTCCTGCTCAATGTTTGGTGATCACTTCAGATAAGGAAATCATAAACTTTGCTAGAAGGATTCGGGCAAAGAGAATAACATCGGAAGAGTTCTACATAGAGTGGAAAAAAGCAGAAGAGTTGGATGATGAATCGGATTTTATGAAGATGAAAGAAGGATTGACATCTACTTCTGATAAAGATTACTGGGAAAGACAATTCTTAAGTTAATATGCTTTTTAATTCCATTCCATTTTTAATCTTTTTTAGCGTTGTTTATCTCTTTTATTGGATACTTCCCAAATCCTACAGAAAATTTTTTCTACTTTTCTCAGGCATTTCGTTTTATCTTTATTTTTCCGTTATACTTACATTTCATTTCCTTGTTGTTATCGGAATCAATTATTTTCTCCTTCGAAAGATTCAATCTAATCCTGGTAGCAAACGTTGGACGACGGTTGCAGTATCAGCAAACCTATTGAATTTAGCGTTTTTTAAGTACGTTTATTTTTTCAGTAGAGTTCTTTTTGATATCACTGATTATCCTTTTTTTGCAGATGTTCCTAATCTGATACATATAGCTCTACCATTGGCAGTTAGCTTTTACACCTTCCAAGTAATTGCTGCGGCAGTTGATACATATCGAGAACCAAACAAACGTCTTGTTGGCGTTTTAGATTACTATCTTTTCATAGCATTTTTTCCTGTTCTAATTGCAGGACCTATCATGCGTATGACTGATTTTTTTCCGAATCTAGAAAATCTTTCACCAAACAAGGAAAAGATGTATAGAGCAGGATACCTGCTTTGTTCTGGGCTTATTAAAAAGGTTTTGGTAGCAGACCCAATGTCTCTTACGATTACTCCCGTTTTTAATGCACCGGCAGAGTACAACTCTTTCTCGCTGTTTATAGCTGGTATCTGCTATTCAATTCAAGTTTATTGTGATTTTTCAGGTCTTACCGATATGGCTAGATCCATTGCACTTTTTTTAGGTTTTGAACTCCCCGAAAACTTTAAGGCTCCTTTTTTCTCTACCTCTGGGCGAGAACTTTGGAAACGTTGGCATATCACACTTTCTTTTTGGCTCAGAGACTATATCTATTTCCCGTTAGGCGGATCAAAAAAAGGTGAATTGCGAACATACTTAAATCTAATAATCATTATGACATTAGGTGGTTTTTGGCATGGGGCAGATTATACTTTTATTTGTTGGGGATTTTACTGGGGATTGATCCTTGCAGTTGAACGTTACTTGGAAGGGAGTTTAGGATGGAAACTCACACCAGAAAAAAATAAAATTCTAATCGTTGCTAAAGCAGTTTTTGTATTCGTGCTTTTTTCTATTTCTGGCTTGATGTTTCGATCGAATGATGGAACTTCTATGGTCATTCTATTTAAAGGGATCTTCACTCATTTTTCAGGCGGACTCGAAAGTTTGGTCTTGGCTACGGAAAATAAATGGATGGTCGGGGCTTCTGCTCTCTTTGGGTCTGGTTCTTCCTTCCAATACAAACATATCGAAAATCTGGAAAGGATGATATACACTTCCTCTGCACTGCTATTTTTTCACCATCTACAGTACTTTCCTGAATATTGGGAACGATTCAGAAAGTTTGATCAAATCCTTGTTCCGACCTTAGGTGTTGTAACGATCTTTTTGTTAGCTACTCTGTCGCAAGATGGTGGCGAGTTTATCTATTATAAATTTTGAGGAAGTTAAAAAATGGATTTGATCAAACATAGGTTTCTTCTTGTTCCTTTTTTTACGATTCTAATTGCATTTTGTTTAGACAAACTTCTTCTTTTAGAAAATGTTCACACTTATTTTTCTAAGTCTCTTTCTGATATCAATTATATACAAAAACAAGATCTTTATGAAGACCTTAAATCCTATTTAGCAAACCCGAAGCGTGACAAAGTTTTAGTTTATTTTGGGAATTCCAGAGCTCTTTTGTTTAACAATGATTATATCCAACGAAAATACCCTGGTTGGATTCTTTTCAATTTTTCAGTGCCAGGTGGGAAATCTGATTATACGCTTCAATGGATGGAGAAATTTGCAAAGGATAACGTAAAACCTGATTTTATTCTTTTTGAACATTCAGTCGAATTGTATAACTCCGCTGCCTCTCTTAAGGTTGATGAGACTCTTACAAATGGCCTGGACGTAAGTTTTGTGCTGAGACATTTCTCCAAATTTACTACAGACGAAATTTCAACTCTGATCGCAAAGCGCATGTTTCGTGCTTATCAATTTCGTCCTAAATTGGAAGTAATTTTAGGAAGAGCTAAGAACAAGGAAACCTTCTTGTATCCGTACCGCAGTTTAAGAAATAATCTGTATGCCGACTTGGAGAAAGGTAAAGGATCTGCTTTAACTCCCGGGACTCATGAAGCTGTTCTTCCTCAAGAGCTCTTAAAAAAATCGGCTGCGGGAGACTTCCAATCGTATCTCGTTCCATTTCGATTTTCCCATTCGACTTTGGAATTTTTAGAAGGCTCTATAGATTTGTCGCAGTCATTGGGTGTTCCTTCGGCTGTGATTTGGGTTCGATTATCCCTTCCTTATATGGAGCATATTAGAAATGAAAAAGTTTCTGTCGCTGAAGGCAAAGAAGGCACCATATATGAAGAATGGTTTCCCACAATTCTCAAGTTTCACGAAAGAAAAAGGATCCCCATTTGGAATATGAACGATGACAAAACCTACACTTGCAATGAATTCAGTGATGCAGGTCACATGTCACCATCCTGTTACGATGCCTACACGGACTATATTTTTAATAATCTAACTAATCTTTAGTGATCGGAGCTCGGATAAACTCCACACGATTTTGCAAATCGTTTGGTGATAGTTTTTCCGAGTCTAACGAATTTTGACGAACTGGATTTTGTTGTTGCGGTTTTGTTTGATTCTCTTTGTCGACCGAATAGCCAAAATAGTATCCATGAACAATTTCAACAACGGCAACTGTCTGAGTGCTAGATAAATTCTGAATCTCGACAGTTACTTCTTCCGGGGGAGCCAATAACTCAAAAACCCATTGGGATTCACCCGAAACCTTTTCCTTCCGTAGTATGATCGGGTTTTCAACTTGGCCATTGCCAGAATACACGGTAAGCAGAAACTCCTTTAACGTTCCATCCGTAGCGATTCCAATGCCGAGTGATTGAGGAGAATTTTCTCCTGATTTTAAATCAAATCGAATGGCTCCTGCTTTTCCAACGGCACCATAGAGCCTTTTTTTTGCTAAATTGGGGTAAAGTGCCAAATCCTGGAGTCGGTTGGTCACATCCTTAACATTCTGATTCAAAACTGAAGGCTCCGCAACCAAGGCAATAGAACCTAGGGCAATGATAGAAAAAATTAGCAGTTCAGAAGTCTTCATTCCAATCATTTGACTGGGCAATTCTCTACTTACAAGCAAAAGAAGTAAATAATTCTATGGACAGTTTGTAATTTTTTGCAAACTTTCTGCTAAAAAATAACGCTCTTCTGGTTCTAGATTATCTTTGTTTTTCCAGAGTTCGTCCATTTTTTCTTTTGCAGGTCTAAAACCTGGTTTGCAGTTCTCACTAAAGTGTTTATAAGCACTCATTCGATCAGATGAGTTAGTGCCAATCAGTTTGTAAAATGCAAAAATATTCCGATTCAAGATGGTTGATTCATTTACTGTAACAAAAGTTTTATTACACTCACCCAATGTAATGGCAGGAATTTTTGTCTGTTTACAATTTTCTGCAACATTCGACTCTAAAAATTTCATCATTTCTTCATAGGAGTAGTCGTTTAAAGATTTTCCATCTGGAAGATTAGATTCTTTTTTAGTCGGCGTGTTTGTACCCTTCTTCGACCCATTGGATGCGGTTTGATCCTGTGTAGAATCTTCTTTTTTCGCATTCGACTTGTCTGAAGTTGTATTTTCTATTTTTAGAAAATTCGAAACTACCTTGGGTTTTTGGTAGGGGTTTGTGACCGTTAAATCATAGTCGCCAGGTTTTGCTCCCTTGGTTTCGATTTTAACATCTATCTGTTGTTTGCTGATCGTATCTTTTTCTAATATCGGAATTTTATAAGATTCTTTTTTGATTTCGACTTCAGTCACATCCAGAAAATTATCGCCTTTGATGGCAATTATTTGAGGTTTTGTTTTTGAATCATTTTGATTGGATGATGTATCATCCTTTTTTTCGATAAGAATTGCTGGCTTTTTCTCATCAATGCTTACTTTAGGAGGCTCTGAAATAATGATTTCTAGTTCGCGCCAATTGGACCAAACCACAGGTTTTTTGAAACTATTGAGTGGGGCAGTTCTAACTTCATAATCTCCTGTCGGTAAGTCCTCAACTGAGTAAAAACTAGTCTCGATTTGTTTGTCTACAAC